>NZ_SMSG01000008.1 GCF_004382795.1 Cumulibacter soli
GGCCTCCTGTTATGCGTGAGCGGTTCCTAGACAGCTCCACTCTCGCAACGGGAGGCCTTCACCCGTCAACAGATCACGCGCGATTCACGCAACAACGTCCCTGGACATCACACCTAGGTACGCCCACATGGCGGCAGCACCGGCCAGGCCGACGAACGCCACTAGGGCTGCTCCGCCGAGCGTAGCCGCGCCGTCTGTGGCGAGTGCGAACCAGAGCGCCACGGGACTCATGAGTGCGACCTCGACGCCGAAGGCGGCCTGGCTAGCGAGATGGTGATGTTTGCGCAAAGCGAAATAGACCGGATACCCCAGGCAGATCACCAACGTCACCCACGAGAGCGCGGCGGTTGCAACGAGAGAAATACTGACCGCGACGATCGCGATTGCGACCGCAATCCATTGCACTCGGCTCACCGACTCGCCGAACACCACCCGACCGACGATGACCAGAGAAATTGGCAGGAGCAGGTAACCGAGTGACGCATCGAGGCCATGGCCATGCAATGGGCTCCAGGAGAACAGCCACATCTGCACACCGACGATCAAGGATGCGGCCACTATGACGATAAGGCGTCGTGGCATCTCTCGCAGCAGTCGCATGAGCGCGCGTAGAGCGCGCCGCCCGCCCGGTGACGCCAGCGCGATCAGGAAGCACGCCAGGGTAATGACGATGCGCCAGCCGAAGATGAATTCGGCAGACGCGTCTAGCGCTCCGGAAATGTAGAACATCAGCCCGAACAACACGCTGGCAGCGAGCGAAACAACGACGCCGCGCTTGGCGCTCGAGTGGTGCCGCGTGCTCACGAGCCAGTCCGCGAAGGCGCGGTGCGGGGTGCGGCGCGCTGTTGTCCGATCAGGATCCCAGCGATAATCAATAGCGCGCCGACCGGCTCGTTCCAGTGCACGGACTCGGACAGGATGATCACGCCGAGCGTCACTGATACGACCGGATTCAGGTAGGTGACCATCGAGGCCGTCGTCGCGCCCATTGCCCGGACCACGTTGACGTTGAAGACATAGGCGATTCCGGTGCCAACGCAACCGAGCAGCAGCATGCAGATCACGATGGTTGCGTTCAGATCCACATCGTGGTCAGCGGCGACCCAGCCAGTAGCGAGTAGGCAGAGTACCGATCCGATGCCGACCTGTAGCGCCGCGATCGTGATCGGCGACAGCTCGTATTTGGCAACGACACGGCGCAGCGTGACGTAACCGCCGCCATAGCAGGCTGCCGCGCCGATACTGGCCAACTGACCGAGCAGGGTGCTGCTGCCGGTGATTGTCCACGGGCTGAGCAGGACCACGACGCCGACGAACCCTAAAGCCAGCGCGACGTACTTGCGGCCGGTCGGGCGTTCCGATGGCAGTGCCGCGATCGCGATGAGTAAGGTCCACAGCGGCGTAGTGGCGTTGTAGATGCTCATCAAGCCACTGGTGATGAACTGCCCGCCGTACGCGATCAGGAAGAACGGAACCACCGTGAGCAGCAGCGACGGCGGAATCATCTCCAACCAGACGCGTCCGCGCGGCCAGTTTTGTCGCGTCAACACGACGATCAGAACGAGGGTGATGCCCCCAAGCACCGACCGAGCCCACGCGACTTGCAGCGGGCTCAATCCGTCGAGACCGACCTTGATGAACAGGAAGGACGAGCCCCAGATGATCGGCAGGGCAGCGAACTGCAAGTAGGCGCGGACGCCGACCGACGTTGGCGCGCTGGTGTGCTCTGTCATTATCACCGCCGTCCGACGACCCAGTACTTCTAACGACTCAGTACTTCATCGCAGCACGCTACCGGCACGATGGCCGCAGCGTCGGACGGGGAGGGTGGCTATGCGGTCCCGGCGAGGACGGCGATCGTTGTACCCGACGTGATGATGTCGCCGACCTGAACGCGAACTTCGCTCACCTCGCAGTCAAAATCGGCGCGTAGCTCGTTCTCCAACTTCATCGCCTCGACGGTTGCGATCGCAGCCCCCTTACGTACGACGTCGCCCGGGCTGACGTGCAGCCGAATGATGGTTCCCTGCATGGGGGTGACGAGAGTGGAAGCCTCACCGGCCTGCATGGTGGTGCGACTCTGCATCCCGAACCCCGATCGGCTCGGGCGGGCCACGTGCTTCCCACCGTGAATTCGGTGGAATTGCCCCGCTATCCAGACCCCGCGGTCACCCGGACCGTTAGCGTCGGGTGCCGGAGCGAGCTCAGCCGCGCGGTCAAGGGCGGGGACAATGACGGTCTCGAACCAGGTGGTCGACACGCTACCGGCCTGAAATGCCGGCGAATCGGCAAGCCACGCTGCCAGAGCGAACGTGGAGGGCACGCCGGAGATTTTCGCAGTGTCTGCTATATCGCCGAGTTTGGCGAGCGCGCGTGAGCGGGTGGCTCCGTACACGATTACCTTGGCGATCAGACTGTCGTAGGTTGGCGGTACGGCATCACCGGCTAGATAGCCCGAGTCGACACGGAGGCCCGGGATCGGCGGAAACTCGAGCCGCTCGATCTGACCCGCGTGTGGTAGGAAGCCGCGAAGCGGGTCTTCAGCGTTAACCCGCAACTCGATGGCGTGGCCCCTCGCCTGGGGCTCGGTGGGCACGCACTCCCCGGCGGCCAGCCTGAGTTGTTCTTCAACGAGATCGAGGCCGTATACCTCCTCGGTGACAGTGTGTTCGACCTGCAGCCGCGTGTTCATTTCGAGGAAGTAGAAGGAATCACCGTCGAGGAGAAACTCGACGGTTCCGGCGCCTAGGTAATTGACCTGTGTTGCTAGCCGGCACGCAGCCTGCGATAGTTCGCCCCGCAGGTGGTCGGACAGTCCGGGCGCCGGCGCCTCCTCGAGTAACTTTTGGTGTCGGCGTTGTATCGAACAATCACGTGAGCCAATCGATACGACAGAGCCATATCGATCACCAAGTATCTGGATTTCGATGTGGCGGGCGTTTTCCACGAGCTTCTCGACGAACACTTCGCTACGGCCGAACGCGTGCGTGGACTCATTCCGGGCGGATTCGAGTGCAGCAGTGACGTCGACCGCGGAATCGACGCGGCGCATACCGCGACCGCCACCTCCGTGCGCTGCCTTGATCAGCACGGGCCAGCCGACCTGATCGGCGAACTCCGCGACCCGTTCGGCGGTGATGTCGCCGCTTATTCCTGGTACGAGGGGTACGTCGCCGGCCATCGCGCTGCGGCGGGCCGCGGTCTTGTCGGCCATCGTGGCAATGGCTGATGCTGATGGACCAATAAAGGAGATTCCAGTGTCCTGAAGCGCTTGAGCGAGCGCCGGGTTCTCCGAGAGGAAACCGTATCCGGGATGCAGCGCATCGCAGTTGGTACGGACGGCAGCGTCAACGATGGCTTCGACATTCAGATATGTCTCGCGCGGTGCGACGCCTGCAAGCACGACCGATTCCGTAGCCAGACGTACATGCAATGCGTCGGCGTCGTCCGGTGCGTGGACGGCGACGGTATCGATCCCAAGCCGTTCACAGGTTCGGATAATTCGCGCGGCGATCTCGCCACGATTGGCGATGAGGACCTTCGTGTACATGGTTGTCCTTAGATCGGCGAGATGGCGTGGATACGGGGCGCGGCCGACGACCGATGGCGATCGGGGACCCGTTTTAGGGTGTCGATCAGTACGGCACGTGTCTCGCTGGGCATCACCAATTCGTCGAACCCGAATCCACGTGCTGCGTAGAACGGACCGACGTGTCGAGTGAATTCATCGATAAGCGCCTGGCGATGCGCAGTAGGATCGTCGGCCGCGGCGACCTCGCGCCGATAAGCCACATCCACCGCACCAGGTATTGACATGGCGCTGATTTCAGCGGTCGGCCATGCTAAAGAAGCATCGGCGTCATAGCTACGGCCACCCCCCATCGCGACGTACCCAGCCCCGTAACCCTTGCGCATCACGACGCTGAGCAGCGGCACGGTCGCTTGTCCCATCTCGAACATCAACCGACCACTGCGACGGGCGAGTTGAGTGACCGCAGATTCGGTGCCCACCAGGAATCCGGGGATATCGATCAGGAAGAGCAGGGGCAGGCCGAAGGCGTCGCACACCGAGATGAAGTGCGCGGCCTTTTCGCAAGCGGGGCTGTCCAGCGTGCCGCCGAGGTGACTGGGCTGATTGGCGACCACCCCGATCGCGCGACCATCTAGTCGTGCAAACGCGGTCACGACGTTGCGGGCGTACTCCTCCTTGATGCTGAAGACGCTGTCCGCATCGACGAGCCCATCGATAACGTCGTGGACGTCGTAGATGGTCTTTGGGTCGGCCGGAACCACCTCGTTAATTCCTGCAGCGCCCGACGGCTCGCTGCTAGCGCCCGACGGCGGCGCCGTGGTCGCGTTCGACGGCAGGTAATCCAGGTAGAGACGAACCGCGTCCATGGCTTCTTCTTCCGAATTCACCGCTATGTCGGTTACGCCGAGCGCGGCCTGGATCTGTGCACCGCCGAGATCCTCATTGGAGATGTGCTCACCGGTTGCGGCCTCCACCAATGCTGGTCCCGCGATGCCCATCGTCGAGGTTCCTTTCACCATCACGACGAAATCGGCGAAAGCGGCGTGATTGGATGGGCCGGCGAACCCCGGACCCATGAGTACCGCGACGATCGGTATTGCGCCGGACAGGTCGGTCATGTCTTTGAATCCATGCGTTCCGCTCGCGAAATGATGGCTGTCTAAGCCCTCCTGGATACGGTGCCCGCCGCCGTCCATCAGCATCACGAGCGGAATGCCTTCGACACCGGCTCGTTCGACAGCGCGACCGATCTTGCGGCCACCGGCGACGCCGCTACTACCTCCGAAGATGGAGAAGTCGTAAGAAACGATCGCCGCGGACCGCCCGTCGATCTGGCCGATCCCGGTGACGACGCCGTCGGCGGCAGCGATGGGCTTCTCACGCCCAGGGTCGCCTTTGCCGGTGTCGACGAGAACACCGAACTCCCTGAAGGTTCCGGTATCGACGAGCATGTCGATGCGTTCACGTGCCGTGAACTTTTCGAGCTTCCGCTGCCGCTCGAGCTCGTCGGCACGTTGTGCGTCCAGCACCGCGCTGCGACGCGCACGCAGTTCGCGGGTGAGGTCCTCAAGGCTTGCATAGGTCGTCATCGTTACCCGTTCGTCCGTTCTGCTTCACAGCCGTGTGAGTCGGTGGAGTAAACATTAGTCGGTCAGCGGGCAGATTTCGAGACCGAAGGACGAATTCACCAATGCTCAAGAAGCCAATGATAAGTGCGAAGTGGTTCTCGACGTATGGGTGATTGGCTTGACATAGTCGGGCATGCGCCCGATTATTGGCAATCGAAGACACGCAATTGCCGCGGCGCATTGCGGCGGGCAGCGCTCTCGCCGGAGTGGCCTTCGCGGTACGACGGAGGGGACTACATGAAGCTGACGGTTGGGCAGGCCTTGGTGAGCCGTACCGATTCGACCCACGTGGTCGTCGTACGGGCGCCGGATCGCGAAATAGAGATTGCTTGTGGTGGACCGCCGATGGCGGATGCAAAGTCAGCGGATGCCGATGCCGCTCGGCAGGAGCCCGCTGCTGAATGGCTCAATGGCTCGCTCGTCGGCAAGCGGTATATCAGCTCGGATGAGGAGACCGAGGTACTTTGCACTCGCCCCGGTCCGGCATCGCTAGCGGTCGATGGTGTCCCGATGGACGTGAAGGCGGCTAAGTCGCTGCCGTCCTCAGACTGAATCGGCGACGGGGTACGCATGAATCTGCAACTGATCCTGGATATGGCCGTCGGTTCATTTGGGAATCGAGTCGTACTAGGTAGACGCGATGGTGGGATTACCGCCGCGGACCTGCAGCGCTCTGCCCAGGGTGGAGCCGATGAGATTCGTGAGCGTGGTGCGGATTCCCTGGTCTTCCTCGCGCCGAACGGGCCAGCATTTGTCCTGGCTATATTCGCCGCAGCGTACGCCGGTGTGCCGATGATTCCGCTCAACTACCGACTCGGCGCCGAGGCGATCAACGAATTGCTCAGTCGCCATCCCGGCGCGTTATTGGTGAGCGAAGAGCGTCGCAGCACTGTTGCCACGGGTAACTGCCTTACCCCACAGCAATGGGTTGATACGTGCGCGCAGCGCGGAGCGGATGATCTGCATGCCGAAGAGGTGCCATCAAACGACGCCGGTGACCCGACGGCAGTAATCATTTATACGAGCGGTACGACTGCGGCACCGAAGGGGGTGCTACTTGGACACCAGAATCTGATGTCCTACGTGATCGGTACGGTCGAGTTCGGTGCGGCTGAGGAAAACGATGCCGCGTTGGTGAGCCTTCCGCCCTACCACGTGGCGGCTGTCGCGAACGCCTTGACCAATCTGTACGCAGGTCGTCGGGTCGTCTCGCTGGAATCGTTCACCCCAGATGAGTGGATCGACACCGCCCGCGCCGAGGCAATCACGAACGCGCTCATCGTGCCGACCATGCTTAGCCGGCTTATCGATGCCGAGCGGCTCGATCTTCCGTCGCTGCGCACCCTGTCCTACGGCGGCGCGCCGATGCCGACAGCGTTACTGGAGCGCGCCTTACGGCGCCTGCCTGCGGTCGACTTCGTTAATGCGTACGGGCTCACCGAGACCAGTTCAACGATCACCCTGTTGAGCCCGGCCGATCACCGCACCGCAGTGTCGAGTGACGACCTGGCCGTCCGTCGGCGGCTCGGATCGGTAGGCACGGCACTTCCGGGAGTGGACATCGAAATTCGCGATGCGCACGGGCAGGGCGTGCCGAACGGGGTCAGCGGGCGGATTTGGGTTCGTGGCGAGCAGGTGTCCGGGCGGTACGCCGAAACGGGGAGTGTCCTGGACGCCGACGGCTACTTCGATACTCGCGATCGCGGAACGGTTGACGATGCCGGCTATCTGTTCATCGAAGGGCGGGACGACGACACGATTATTCGCGGCGGGGAGAATATCGCCCCAGTCGAGATCGAGGACGCGTTGTTGTGTCACGAGGATGTGGAAGACGCAGTCGTCGTAGGAGTCCCTGACGAGGAATGGGGGCACCGTATCGAGGCAATGGTGGTCATCCGTGATGGTGCCGTAGTTGATAACGGCGAGTTGCGCGAGTACGTACGAAGCAAGCTGCGTAGCAGTAAGACGCCCGAGCGAATCACTGCGGTCGCGTCAATACCGCGCACAGATACGGGCAAACTGTTGCGCCGCGAGGTACGGCGCACGCTGGCTGAGGATCATTGATCGCTCAGATATCGGATGCGACCTTGCCCGATGGTCGCGCGTACTGGGTCGGGATCCTCGGAGGCGATGACGTCTTCCAAAGGAGCACGCAGTAAACAAAGGTCGGCGCGACCGCCGACCGAGACCGTTCGTGCGGGCCCGCCCGGATCCACGGGATGAGTCAAGAACCCGCGTAGCGCCTCCCGATACGGCACGCGCTCGCGCGCACCCAAGATGGCGCCTGAGGCCGTTTTCCTAGTGACAGCTGCAGCAATGCTGCGCCAGGGGTTGAGGTCGCCGTACGGGGCGTCAGAGGACGGCGCCACTGCGATACCCGCATCAAGTAGAGATGCGTAGCGGTACAGGTGCGGCAGGTCCGCGTGCTCTACCTCGGCGAGGTAGGTGTCGCCTCGTTGCGGGATGAATGATGGCTGCGTTACGACGGTTAGCCCTAGGCGTCGAATCATGTCGTGGGTTTCGGGCGGCGTGACTGCGGCGTGCTCGAGTCGGTCACCAGCGATAACGCCGGCCGCTTGCATGGCAATGAGCACGAGTAGTAGTGACTCTCGAGTGACCGTGTGTATGGCCACCGCACGGCGGCGTGCTCCACGCGCCTGCCGGATCCGATCGATTACTGTGTCGAGGCCCGGAAGTTCGTGGTCTGAAATGACTATCTTGCGGGGGACTCGCCGCGGCTGATGCCAGATGTCGTCGTGGTCGGTCCCCAACAACATCAGCCGCGACGGGATCATCCCTTCGCACGCGGCCGCGACCAGGTACGCCGCAGCCGATTTGTCGAGATCAGGCGTGGCATCGGTGACTCCGGTGATGCCGTATGAACTCAATACCTGTCCCAGTCGTGCCAGCGGAGGGAACCGGCGTTCGATTCCGTGCAAGAGGTGATCGCGACGCCATAGACGCCCGGCCGCAACTTCTAGATCAGCGTGAGCGGGGTCGTCGGCCTCGAGTGTGCGAAGAAGCTCCGCCAGGCCGAGAGAGTTCAGATACCACAATGAACCACCCCGGTGCTGGATTCGGACGGGGCGATCGGCCACGATGCGGTCAAGGTCAAGGCGATTAAAATGGCCGGCGATGTCCTCGTGATAGTTGACCACCCGCAGCCACACTCCCGGCGCAGCGGAGTTGCTGGCTTCGCGCACGACTCGCAGGAACGTATCGCCAACCGCCCGGTCAGGGCAGTGGACCGATTCTGCGGCAGCTGCGGATGCGAGTAGGTGGATGTGGTGATCGTGCAGGCCCGGGAGAAGAGTGCCCCCGTCAGCATCGATGACGCGGTCACCGGCTTTACGGGCCACATGCGCTTCGATGAGCACGACCCGGTCGTCTTCGAGGCGAACGTCGGCGAGGTGGCCGCCGATCCGCGCCCGCCGGATGAGCACGCTCAACTGACTAGCCAACGTCGCACGGGCTCGGTATCACGGCCGAGGTCGGGCGCCGATCCTGCTGGTGCTCGAGTCGTCGGTGGTAGGACTCTAGCGGTGCCGGACCGAGTCTCGACGATCCAGCCATGTGCAACGCGAACCACCCGGTTGTCGTCAATAGCTTCGTTCGGTCCACCTAGTGCGACGGTGCTCGCAGCAACGTCGACCATTGGTATGTCGAGCATCCGTCCGCGATCGGAGCGAAGCGCGGCTAGAGTGGCTGTGGCAGCGACGACGCCGGTCAACGGATCGGCGATGGCATCCCCACAGGGAAAGCATCCTCGATCGGATATCCGGATGAGCCCGCCCTCCGCGGCCACATCGTCCCCGAAGCCCACCCGCTGAGCTTTGTCACCGGATCTACCGTGAGCGGTGATAGACGTCCACACCGTGCCCGAGGCGACGAACGATTCAGCATCAAGTCCGAGTTGTCGTAGCGCGCGCGGTCTGGACGCTTCGATCACGGCATCTGCCCGTGTCAATAACTCTCGCAGGAAAACAATGCCCGTCGCCGTCGTGAGATCCACGCTGACTGATGCTTTGCCCGCATTGAGAAGATCGAAGAACCTAGGAGAGCCGTATCGCGTACCGTCGGGTCGTCGATGGCTCTCAACCTTGACGACGCGCGCACCGGCTCGTTGCAGCATCGATCCGCACAGCGGTGCGGCCCAGAGTGATCCGAGTTCGAGAACGACCGGTCGATCTGATCGCGTGCGTCCACCGAAGGGGCGGCCGAAGCAGAACGGGGGCCGGGATGCCTGCCTACGCGGTGAGATCGTGGCGGCAGGCAGGCCGAGTAGGACAGCGCGATCAGTGGCTTGCGAGGTCGTCGTTTCGCTAGCCCATCGTCGTACGGCGTCGACAGGATCGGTATGCACGGACTCCCCGGTGAGTGCCGGCACCAGATCGAGGTCGTCTGGGCGCGCTAGAGACAACCCGAACCAGCCGTCGATCGTGCGGTACGGCGCAAACGCGCCGCCGACCGATGCAGGACCATTGCGCTGCCATCCCATAAGTGCCGCGCGCTCGGACAATAGCTGCGAGGACAGCGGTGGTGAGTCATGGAACGAGCGAGAGCCAGCCAGGTGCTCGAACATTGCCAACGCACCGGTCATCGCAGAAGCAGGGGCGCCAGGGGCGATCATCGGAGCGGCCCTGGCATGGCCGCTGAGCCACATCGCCCCGGACGCTGCCCAGTCCGCCAGCGCATCCGGCGCGTCGGAAAGGTCCAGCGGGCGTCCATTGGCGTCAGTTGATACGTCGGCCCCACAGATCGCCGCCAAGTTCCGTGCATATGCGGCTGCGGGGCCAGCGCCTAGAACCGGCATCGCCCATCCGGCCAACGGCGGGGAAGTGGCGTCAGTCGAGCTCATCAACCAATCCCCATTCCAATGCGGTGGCGACGCCGATTGGGCGTGCGGAAAGTGCAAGGTAGGACGCGCGCCATGGCCCGATCCGTGCGCGGATGCTCACCGTGCCACCAGATCCAGGGATGAGCCCCATCCGCAGCTCGGGCAGGGTGATCGTCGTGTTCTGTGCCGCAGTGACGCGTTTGGCGAACCCAGGCAACTCGATGCCTGCCCCGTAACAGCGTCCGTGCATCCGAACCTGCACCCGGTCGCTGAGGCGGAGCAATGACGCTGCGACGCTTCGTGCCATGCGCACGCGATGCGCCGTGGCGACGTCGCCCGCAGTCCCGAACTCATCGAGGTCGCCGCCGCTGCAGAACGTCGGACCATGTCCGCTGATGAGGACGTCGAGAATCGTTGGATCCTGTTGCGCGATGGCAAGCGCATCGAGTAGGTGGTGGCGCATACTCGCGCTGAAGGCGTTGTGTCGCGCCGGATCGTTCAGCGCGATCACGAGTGTGCTGTCACGGCGGGTGGTCGATACTGGCGCGGAGCTTGCCGCACGACCTGAAAGTGGCGTCGCTGATCGCCAGGTGGTGAACTCTGCGGACGCGAGCAGCGTGGAGTACGCGATGGATTCCAGATGGAGACGGTCATACGCCGGTACGGAAACGGGGATTGCGAGTAGCCGATTCAGGATATGAGTGGCATGTGGGGCCGTGTGGACCGTTGTTGCGATCTGGCGGAGTTCGGTAGCGACGTCATCGACCACGACGATCCACGGAGGTACCGGATCGCGATGACGTGCCGTGGTCAGGGTGACTGTTGCCGCGTCGCCGGCAGGCATCGGAGTGTGTGGCTCGTGAATCGCGATGATGGTTCGACCCACCTGCAGCAGGCGGCGCGCTGCACCCGCGTAATCGGCACGCAGCAGCACCTCCGAGTCGACCACAAATAACTCGTCCTCGGTCACGGGCATGTCGTCGAGCTCGTACCGGTCGACTGCAGCAAGAAGTTCCGGGCCGCCTGTCAACCGTGGCGGGTAACTATCTGACACGTGCTGATCCCGATGAACTAGCCGGGTTCGTGGAGCCTGCGCATGGTGTTCGCATCCACGAGCTCGGTAAGTATGTTCATCGTGTCTCTGGGTAGGAAGAAGGCCGCCGCAGCATCAGGGCCCAGGTCGATCTGCCGCAGTCCCTTGTCCCGCAGTTGTGCCGCGTGCAGTGCAACATCATCGACGAGGTAGGCGAGGTGGTGAACGCTGGGCCCGCGTTTGTTGAGCCAGCGGCCCATCCCCGCGCTGGCGTCGCGCGGCAATAGCAATTCGATCCGGGTGTCGCCCGCGCCCACTTTGATGAAGTGGATATCGGCATTCTCGCGCGCCATGTAGATACCCGTGTCGGGGTTGCGCTCGGCGTCGAGGGTGAATCCCAACGTTTCCAACAGTGTGTCTGAGGCTTCCTCGTACGAACGAGCAACGATGCCTACGTGATCGATCCCAAGAATCATCTCGCGACCCCTTGGCTGCCGTGATTCGGTCATCGGCAATCGGTTGTCTGCCAGATTAGAACTCTGGGTGGCGTTCGGCAAGCCGTGGTCGTCTTACCGGCCAGTACTTTGAAATACGCGCTGATTCCTCATATATCAGCGGTATCCGGGTCCGACTCGCGCAGAAAAACTCTGTCCCCGGTATTGACACGGTTCGGGTTGTTCGCTCAAAATCGGGCCACTGACCCATTAAATGTTTTCTGAGTCACACGTCGCGTCGGCGTCGAGCGTCAGGGCTGCGAATCCGCGCGCACACGCAATCGCTGAGGAGTGCACATGGCCGTAGTAGAGATCGAACGTCACGACAGCATCCTGGTCGTGCGGATGAATCGTCCGGAGAAGCGCAACGCGATGAACACCGAGATGCTCACTGAGTTGGGCAAGGCATTCACCGAGTTTCGAGACGACGGCGACCTGTCGACTGCGATTCTGACCGGCAACGGTGAAGCCTTCTGCTCGGGCGAGGATCTTGTCGAGGCAGCTGAAAGAGGCACTCCAGGTTTCGATCCCGAATTGCCGTATGACCCGTTCTGGAATGACGGGATGGGGCCCGGCGAGACGATCCGTAAACCGATCATCGCGGCGGTGAACGGTTGGGCGATGGGCGGCGGGTTCATCCAAGCGTGGATGTCCGACTTCAGAGTCGCCGCGCGCAGTGCTGTCTTCGAGATTTCAGAGGCGCGCCATTGGTTGCTCGGTGCCTATCAGTACGGATTCACCGACACACTGCCGTGGGCGATCGCGTCTGAACTCGCACTCGGCTTCCGAATGTCTGCCGAGCGCGCGTACCAAGTTGGTTTCGTGAACCGGCTCGCCGACGATGACAAGTTGCTCGACGTGGCGTTCGAAATGTGTGACCACCTGAAGGCGATTCCGCCGGCGTCGGTGGCGAACACCCTCACCATGGCCAGGGCGTTGCGCCCGCGGATACCGACCGGCGCGCGACTCTTGGGCGAAAAGCTCAAGGAGAACGGCAATCTCGATGACGTTATGGAGGCGCGCCGCGCCTTCGCTGCCAAGCGTAAGCCCGAGTTCACCGCCCTTTAGTTCAGCGAATCCTCCGTTTTAGAGATCTAGACAGCCAGGAGATCCGATGTCTCATCCAGACTCACATGACAATGCACCGGGTGCGATTCGCGCCATCGCCCAAACCGGTTTCAGTCGGCGTGGATTCCTGCGGGCAGTCGGGATCGGAGGCACCGCGATCCTCGGCAGTCAGTTACTCGCAGCATGCGGCGATAGCTCAGGTTCGGGTGCCGGCGGAACGGCAGACCCGGATGCCACGCTGAAGGCGGCATATCATCTCGCGACTACTTCGCTTGATCCGCTGCTGATGACCACGGGGCAGTTTGTGACCTTCATGTACCCGATGTATGACACTCTCTTGCAGCTCGACGAGAACGCGGCACCCGCGCCGATGCTGGCCACTGAGTGGGAGTATTCCGGTGACGGTAAGCAACTGAAACTCACTTTGCGTGATGATGTGAAGTTCCACGATGGCACCGTATTCGACGCGGAAGCGGTCAAGGTCAATATCGAGCGCGCGTTGAAGACAGAAACGTCTTCGGTCTTCACGCAGGCGAAGTCGATCGACAGCGTTACGGTCGAGTCGCCGACAGTGGCCGTGCTCAACCTGAACACTCCTGATGCGACGCTGCTGGGCGTTCTCGCGGATCGCATTGGGGCCATGGTGAGCCCGAAGGCGATCGCAGAGGGCGTTGACCTGGGAGTAACGGACGCGGGATCCGGTGCGTACACGATGGTGGAGTTCCAACAGGGAGCGCACACCTATTATGAGCGATTTGACGGTTATTGGAATCCCTCGGTACAAGCGGTAGAGCGCATTGAGTTGATGTCGGTGAATGATGGTCAGGCGCGGCTCAACGGGGTCCAAACCGGTTCGTACGATCTGGCCTACGTGACGCCGACGCAATTCCAGGCTGCAGACGGAGCCGGTCTCGGTACGTCCGAAGGCCAGAGCTTGTGGATCCTGAACATCGCTCTCAATCGGGAAGGCCCCTTGGCCGACCCTAAGGTGCGCCAGGCAATTAGTTACTCGGTCGATCGAGACGAGATTGCCAAGTCGATTTACTTCGGGCTCGCCGAGCCGACTTCGGCTTGCTTTCCCGAGTGGTATTGGGCCGGCAATCCCGATATCCCGGTGGACTACTTCACCTACGACACCGACAAGGCGAAGCAGCTACTTCAGGAAGCTGGCCATGAAGACCTAGAGTTCGAGCTGATCTTCGCTGCCGGTTCGGACCCGTATCCGCAGTTCGCTGAGATCCTGCAATCGCAAATGAAGGGGTCCGGGATCACTCTGAAAGTCAAGGCGGTCGACATTAATCAGCTCGCCGTAGATTTCTCCGGCGGCAAAGCGCAATCACTTCTCGGCGGCGGCGGTCAAGCCACAGACCCGTCGCTGTGGCTCGAGACGATGTTTGCGGAGAACGGCTTTTTCAATCCCGCCGGCGAGATCCAGCCGGAGGTTGAGGCGGCGCTAACGGCGTTGCGCACGACGACTGACCCAGATCAGCGCACACAGGCCGCAATGGAGTTGACGGGCCTGGTGGCCGAGTTGGCGCTGAATGTACCGATCGTCATTCCGAAGGTCCTGGCGGCGTACTCGACCCAGCGGATAGCGGACTACACGACGGCGCCACTCGGCGCGATCCTGCCGGTCGTGGGCGTCGAGGTCATGAGCGGATGACGCACGAAGGCAACCGCACCGACTAATCCGACACCACATCGACAGGGGGGTTCGTGAATGCTGTTGTTCATCGCCAAGCGCGTGCTCGCGATGATTCCGGTGCTTTTCATCGTCACTTTGATCACCTTCTCGCTGCTGCACATCATTCCCGGAGACCCCGCTGTCGCGATCGCTGGGCAGAGTGCAACGAATGAGCAGATCGAGTCGATCCGGCAGATGCTCGGGCTGAATGATCCGCTGATCGTCCAGTACTTCTCGTGGCTTGGATCGGCCGTCACGGGCGATCTCGGCAATTCTCTTCTCACCCAACAGCCTGTACTGGGCTCGATTCTGGATCGTGCTCCGGTAATGCTGTCGCTGTCCGTCGGAGCATTACTGGTGGCGCTGCTGGTCGGTCTGCCCGCCGGCGTCATCGCGGCAGTACGACGCGATAGAGGTGCAGACCGCGCCGTGAGCGTCGGAGCTGCGCTGGGCCTCGCATTGCCGAACTACTTCGTGGGCATGTTGTTGATCATCGTCATATCGGTGCAACTCGGGTGGTTGCCGGCGACCGGCTACACACCCTTCGCCAGCGACCCGGCCAGTTGGTTCGCGCACCTGGTGCTGCCCTGTATCGCGCTAGGCATGGTGCCAGCGGCAGTACTCACCCGCCAGCTGCGGGGGTCTTTGGTCGGTGCTTTGGAGCAGGACTACGTGCGCACGGCCCGGGCCAAGGGAATGTCGCGCAATATCGTCCTGCTCAAACACGCGCTGAAAAACGCCGCAATCGCACCGATCACTGCACTCGGCACCCAGTTTGCTGTTGTCGTAGGTGGATCTGTGGTGGTGGAGAAGGTCTTCGGTATGCCCGGACTCGGAGACCTCGCCATCTTTGCGGTGCAGAACCGGGACATACCAATGATCCAAGGAATCGTCGTGATCACAGCGATCCTCGTGCTCATCATCAACATCCTGGTCGACATCAGCTATGGATGGCTCAATCCGAAGGTGAGGGCGACCGCATGACAAGCACGATCAAGGAACCGACCGGCGCCGAGGTTGTAAAAACTCGCAACCGGCGCAATCCATTTCTCAGTCGACTGCTCAAACAGCACTTAGCTGTTGTTTCGGCAGCGTTCATCGGACTGCTCATCGTGATCGCGGTGATCGGACCCTGGATCACCCCGTTTGACCCGGATGCCCAGGACACCTCCGCATCGTTCGCCGCTCCATTTACCTGGCCGCACGTGTTAGGTACCGACCAGCTCGGTCGCGACACCTTGTCGCGGCTGATCGCCGCTGATCGTATCGCTTTGATTGCAGCAGCACAGGCTCTAGCAGTTGCCATGATTGTTGGTGTCCCGGTGGGCGTCGTGGCAGGTTATTGGGGTGGGTTTGCCGATCGCATTATCATGCGAGTCGCTGATGCCGTACAGAGCCTCCCGCCGCTGATCATCGCTATCGGTATCGTCGGCGCGCTCGGACCAGGTCTGCGTAACGCAATGCTCGCCCTTGGGCTGATCTTCTCGCCAGCGTTTATTCGCATCGTCCGAGCGTCGATCATGGAGGTGCGCGAGGAGACCTATATCGAGGCGAGCCGGAGCATTGGAACGCCGTCCTGGCGAATACTGGTGCGGCGGGTCGCGCCGAATGCATTGCCGCCGGTCCTGGTCCAGATCTCATTGGTGGCCGGAATGTCGCTCACAGCAGAGGCAGCGCTGAGCCTACTGGGCCTCGGCGTTCAGCCGCCCGATGCAAGTTGGGGCAGCATGCTGGCGCAGGGATACAACTCGATGTATATGCAGCCGTGGCTCGTGGTTTTTCCAGGTATCGCCATCGCCCTTGCCGTTCTTGCATTCAACCTGGTGGGCGACGGTCTGCGCGATGCGATTGGTAGGAGGAAGTGATGGCGATCGGCACCAGCAGTGCTGCGTCCGCTGCGATCGAACCGCTACTGAAGGTCGAGGGACTGTCGGTCGAGTTCGATATCAACGACGAATGGCGGCGCGTCGTCGACGATGTTTCCTTCACCATTAACCCAGGCGAGACCATGGGGCTGGTAGGAGAATCAGGATCCGGTAAGACGGTCACATCGATGGCCATCATGGGTCTGTTGTCGAAGCGGATTAGCCGAATCTCCAGTGGTCGCATCGATTTTGAAGGCACCGACCTACTGGCGCTACCGGAGAAGAACCTCACCGCACTATGCGGCGACCGCATTTCAATGATCTTTCAGGAGCCGATGACTAGTCTCAATCCGGCCTTCACCGTAGGGGAGCAGATCGCGGAGTCCGTTCGGCGTCACCGCAAGGTGAGTCGCAAACAGGCGAAGGCGCGCGCAGTCCAAGCCTTGTCAGATGTCGGTATTTCGGCGGCCGAGAGGCGCGCGAACGCCTACCCATATGAATTCTCCGGCGGAATGCGTCAGCGCGTCATGATCGCCATGGCCCTGTGTTGTGAGCCGAAGTTGCTGCTCGCTGACGAACCCACAACGGCGCTGGACGTGACGATTCAGGCGCAGGTGCTCGACCTGCTGCACCATATGCGCGACACGCTCGGAATGTCGATCCTGTTCGTCACGCATGATCTAGGCGTCATTGCGGATATCGCCGATCGAGTTGCGGTCATGTATGCGGGTCAAGTTGTCGAACGTGGCGGAGTCATCGACACCTTTGAAGCGCCGTCGCACCCATACACTCGTGCACTGTTACGGGCGATGCCAATGAACGCCGGAGACGATGGCCGCTCGGCGCTGTATTCGATTCCTGGCAGTCCGCCGACTGCTGGAGCTTTCCCGCCAGGATGTCGTTTTGCCCCGCGCTGCGACCTAGCGAGCGATGCGTGCGAAGAATCGGAGATTGCGCTCCTCACGCACGGTGAGCGCGACTCCCGGTGTATCAAGATCGACGAAACCCTCGCGTTGCAGAGGAGTCAGGTATGACCGAAACCCAGGACCCACTCCTGACGGTGTCCGGGCTGGGCGTTGACTTCGCTTCGCGCCGCGGCCACAAACGAGTGACGGTACGAGCAGTCCGCGACGTTAGCCTTCAGATACGCCATGAGGAGACGCTGGCGGTCGTCGGCGAGTCCGGAAGTGGGAAGTCGACGCTCGCACGCGCCGTTTTGCGACTGTTGCCCAATAGCGGTGGGACAGTCGTGCTGGATGCCACCGACCTGACAGCGTGCAAGGGCCGTGCGCTACGTGCGCAACGCAGGAATATGCAGATGGTCTTTCAGGATCCGTATTCGTCGCTGGATCCCTCCAGCACGATTCTGGGCATAGTGGGGGAACCACTACAAGAACACTTTCGGTTGCGTGGCGCGAAGCTGCGTGAGCGAGTGTGCGAACTGCTTGAGGCTGTGGGACTCAACCGTGCGGTGGTCGATCGATACATTCATGAGTTCTCTGGCGGACAGCGCCAAAGACTTGCGATCGCACGAGCCATCGCGGTTGACCCCAGTCTCGTGGTTCTCGACGAGGCGGTCAGCGCGCTCGACGTGTCAACCCAGAATCAAATACTCGAACTGCTCATCCGGCTGCAGCGCGAGAAGGGACTGAGCTATCTGTTCATCTCCCACAACCTGGGAGTCGTGCGCTGGATCGCGGATCGCACGGCGGTCATGTACCTCGGCGAGATCGTTGAGGAGGGCCCTGCCGGGCGAGTGCACGAGTCACCGGCTCATCCATATACCCGCTCGCTGCTTGCGTCCATGCCCGTGCCGGACCCGGCGCGGCAGCGCGCGCGTGAACGCGCTGTACTGCGCGGCGAGACACCAGACCCGGCGGCCGAGCTGACGGGCTGCCCGTTCCGGGGGCGTTGTCCTGTCGAGATCGAGATCTGCGCCGAAGTCAAGCCGGACTTACGGCCCGTAGCCGGTGGCGGCAGCGCGGCGTGCCATCTGCTGCCGAGCCTCGACGGCCACTACGAACCAACACTGATCGCATCCAACGAAGGGACAACGCGCCATGAAGGATAGTTTGCAAGTCGGACTGAGCAACGTCGAGGAGCGTGAGATCACCGAGGACCTCACCACCGGGCATGTGGGCGGAACGCCCGTACTCAGCACGCCGTCGATGATCGGGCTGATGGAGGGCGTCTGTCTGAATGCTGCCATCGCGCACCTCGACGATGACGAGACGACCGTCGGGATCCATGTGAACGTGTCTCATGTGGCGGGATCGGCGCTCGGCGAGCAGGTGACCGTTGCATGCCGACTTGCAGAGATCAACAAACGCCGACTCGTGTTCGAGGTGAGTGCTCGCGTGGGCGATCGGCTGCTGGGGGAGGGCACGCACCAACGAGCTGTCGTCAAGCTGAAATAGCGCGGTGATGTCTCCGCCAAGCGGGCCGGCGACGATTACGTTGTCGACCCACCACACACGCGCGATCGTGACGGACGCATTTGCAGCGGCCGGTTTGGCCCTGGACGAGGCGTCACGGATCACCGACTCACTTCTTGAGGCCGAGTTGCGTGAAGTGCCGACACACGGGATTTTTCGGGTGCCCGGATACTTACAGCGACTGCGGGACGGATCGTTGGCGCCGGCCAGGGATCTGAGTATTGAATCGGTGACCGGCGCCTGCGGCATGATTGAAGCGCCCGGGTGTTTGGGATACCTGCCGACCTGGCTGGCCGTTGAGTCGGCGGTTCGCTCATCGCACGAGTTCGGCATCGGGGCATGCGGAGTGCGTGGCATATCCGAATTCGGTCGCGCGGCGTACTACGTCGCCCGGGCAGTGGACCTCGGCGCAGTGGCGATCGTCTGCCAGAACACGCAGCCGATACTTGCGGCACCCGGGGCCGCTGTAGCGACGCACGGTAACAACCCGATCGCGTTTGGCAGCCCGGGTGCCGATGCACCGATCTTCGATGCGGCGCTGAGCCGTCGTTCGATGGGCGAGATTAAACGGCGATCCATGTTGGAGTTGCCGATTCCCCTGGAGTGGGGATATCTAGACGAAACGGGTAAGCCCACGACCGATGCCGCTCGGGCCGCTGAATCGCCACAGCAAGCCGTGGGCGGCGCGAAAGGCTTCGGTATCGCCGTACTGGTCGACCTGCTAGCAGGAGTGCTCACCGGTGCTGCTAGCGGTCCAGCAGTTGTCGCCGGCGATGCGACAGTCGGCGCCATGGTCATCGCGCTCAGCCCCAAGCGCTTCGGTCTGTCTCAGGAAAATCTGGCCGATGCGTTCGGCAACAGTGCGCGGCATGTGCGTGATGCGGGCGGTCGATGGCCCGGTGACCGTGCCTCAGCAGCGGCGGAGCGGAACAGGATGGCCGAGTCGTTCGAGGTGCCGCAACCGATACTCGCGTCAGTCTGCACGTATATCCCGGAACTGGCGAACGCGGTCCGGTAATCCTGGCACTTGGCATCAGCGGCTGGCACCTGCGGAGCCTTCACGTCCGCGGGCACTATCTCGTCACAGTGACAGTGGCCGATCACCGATCACATGATCGCGTTCGAGTTCCGCGTAGGTCTCAGCGGAGGTGCCCAGCTCATCACACAACACCTCGCGATTGTGTTCGCCCAGATACGGAGCACGTCGCGCATTGACGGTCGCTAATGGAGTGTTGCGGTAGCTGAAAGGCTGACCCGGATACTGCTTGGGGCCCGTACCGGCCCGATCCTGCACGAGATAGAAGTTTCGGGCGGCGAAATGTGGATCTTCCAGTGCGCGACGTCCATCGGCGACGACTGCCGCGATCACGCCGCGCGACTGCAATTCATACATGACGTGCTCTGCGTCTCGGGTGCTGCTCCACTCGTTGATCATGGCATCGATTTCGTCGTGCCGCGCCATTCGTTCGTCGAGGTTGAGTTCATGCAGTGCCTGAGGTGCGCCGATGTGGGCGGCAAGCGCGGCCCACTGCTGTTGCGATTCGCAGGCTATTGCGACCCAGCTGTCCGATCCTGCGCAGCGATAGATTCCTTGTGGCGCGTGGTGCGGGCTACGGTTACCGAGCCGCCCAGGCTCGGTGGACGAGAGCTGCGCTTCGACGAGTTTGTCGCCGACGAAACTCGTCGCAGTCTCCACCTGGCTCAGGTCGACGTGCTGGCCCTCGCCGGTGGCGCGGCGATGCCGCAACGCCGCGAGAATAGCGATCGCGCCCATCAGTGCGGCTAGTTCGTCACCCCCGGTGGTACCGGTGAAAACAGGTGGTCCGTCGGCATAGCCGGTGAGGTGGCACATGGTGGACATTTGCTCGGTGGTCCACGCGAACGCCGTGTAATCCCGCCACGGACTGCTCACGCCGAATCCGGGCATGGACACCATGATCAGATCCGCACGCACGGATCTCAGGTCCGCGTAACCGAGGCCGAACCCTGTCAATACCCGGGGTGTGTAGTTCTCCACGAGTACGTCGCTGGTCGCCGCCAGTCGACGGAACAGGTCGCGGCCGCGCTCATCTTGCAGGTTGAGGGTGATTCCGCGCTTGTTGCGGTTCGCCCAATTGAAGGCGGGCGAGTTCTCCCACTGATCCTCGCCTCGACCGACACCGCGCCAGCCGTCGACTCGTTGGATGGATTCGACTTTGATGACGTCGGCGCCGAGGTCCGCCAGCGGTTGTGTCGACATCGGGCCCGACTGGAACTGAGTGAAATCGAGGACCCGCACCCCGTCAAGCGGCAGCACTCCGCGATTCGTGACAGATTCGTTTGCTGCTTCGGTGGTCATCCGATGACCCCTTCTTGACGGAGTTGCTGGATGTGCGCGGCATCGAGGCCGAGCACCGATTGCATGACCGCGTCCGTCGCGTTGCCGAGCGCCGGAGGCGGCGTTGGGGCTGACGGGGATGCGCCCATCACGAACGGCACACGCGGCGTACGGATTGGCCCGACGCCGGGGATGTCGTGCGTGCAGAAGTAGTCGCGCGCCCGATGGGGGTCGAGTTCGAGGGCTTCACTCGGGGACGGGACAAGCCCAAATGGCAGTCGCCATTCCTGCGCCTCGTGGAACGCCTCATGCGTTGACTTATCGCCCAGAGCTTGCTGTGTTGCCTCGCGAATCGAATCGATCGCAGCGAGTCGCCCTTCGGCCTCGGCAAGCGATTCATCCGCGATGAATTCGCCGCGTCCGATGAACGCGCATTGCAACTCCCACTGCGGGGTTGTGAGCACGTTGATACCCAGGTAGCCATCAGTGCACTCAACGAAGTACGACGGGCCCGTCATGTAATCAGAATGCCGCCCGTCGAGTTCCTCCCAATATTCCCAGCGCATCGGATGCAACATGGTGCAGGTCAGCGCAGCCTCGTGGCCGCACACATCGATGACATCGCCGCGATCGGTGCGCTCCCGGAGTTCAAGCCCGCCGATCGCGGCGAGCGCGGCGTACGCGCCGGTGACCGTGTCAGCGAGTGAGCCGCCCGGCTGTAGGGGTTCGCGGTCGGGCGCACCACAGGTCGCCGCCCAGCAACCTAGAGCAGCGAGAGCCAAGGGATTGCCCTGGAAGTCCCGATACGGCCCGGTTGATCCAAAGGGCGACACGCACGTGATGATGAGGCGCGGAAACTTCGACGCTAACTCGTCGATAGTGAACGGACCGACGCTGCTGTCGGTGCGTCCGGCCAGGATCACAATGTCAGCTGACTCCAACAGCGGGGCGAGAATCTCTGGCGAGGCGTCGTCGGTCTGCAGCGCAACACTTCGCTTTGAGGTATTGAAATACAGGAACTCTGCAGAAGCCGGTAATTGATCTCCGTCACCGCTGCGGGACCTGCCGCGAGACGGATCGCCGCGCTCGGGCGGCTCGATCTTCAGCACATCGGCTCCGAGGTCGCCAAGGAGTTTGGCTGCATAAGCGGTGGCGGTGGACGAGCCGAACTCAAGAACACGACTACCGGCCAGCGGTCCAGAGCGTCGTTCGGCATCCGGGCCGGTGATGGGAGTGGTCATCGATAGCCTCCTGCAGGGGTGAATATCGGCCAACTGCCTGATTTATACGGCGCGACTCACCGTCGTGTCAAGGAGCGGGGAGGAAGAAGGACGCGTATAAATGCGGTTAACGAATTTCAGGAGGTCCTCCACTGTGCCCACGACCGCAAGTAGATCTGCCGGGCGGCCGCGCGACTCCAACGGCGAACGCACGCGGGCGCTGCTCATTGATGCGGCGATTGAGATGTTCTCGCGCCAAGGTCTCGCGCGTACCACGCTGAGAGATATCGCCGAAGCAGCGAACCTCTCGGGCGGAACGCTGTACCACTACTTCAATTCCAAGGCGGACCTGTACCGCGCCGCCTATCTATGGGCGATTGAGGACCAGTTCACCGATATGCGTGCGGCTATCCGCGGTAAACGTACGGTGCGATCACGCATGGTAGCGGTGATTGAGCGCAACTACGAACGCTCTTTCTCGAAACCGCAAGTGATGAATTTCGTGCTTCGGGCTTGGGTCGAGCACAACGCGGAGGACCAGCAGCCGCTACCCGTGCCGGACTATGTCGGCGAACTGTATGACGCCATCATTGGCGATGGGGTCGAGAACGGGGAGGTGAGTGCTGGCGGCGCGCAACGGGTCATTGATGCCCTGCGCTGTATGCAGTGGGGGATCTCGGCGCTGGCAGTGACCGGACGCAGCCCGAAGGAAGCGGTCGAAGGCCTGAAGGCCTTCGTGGCTGACCCGCTCGCTCGAGTGTGATGATCCAGCACGTAGTCGGGCAAGTGGCCGATTAAATGCTAATCAAGGTCTGAACTTGGTCTATCGCCCGGCAAAGCTACGCCGGGCGATAGACCGCTGAGAATCAGGCCGTTGTATTTAGATGCCGTGGCTGGGTCCGGATGCGCCCTCGGCGAGCCCGGCGGCTTCCTTCGCGGACTGCATGGCGGCTTCCATGTCGTAGTGCTTGCGGGTCACGATGCGCTGCGCGTACAGACCCCCACCGGCCTGAATGTTCGTGACCTGCTTCCAGCCGCCGTACGAATCGGCAGTAAGGTCGCGGATCGCGTGGAACAACCGGGTGCGATATTCGCCCTCGGAGGCTCCCGACATGTACTTCGACACGAGCGGGCCGATCTCGTCGTTCTCCAGATCGGAGATCGAAGGTGCGGTCACGATCGCGCCGCCGGCGATGTCATGCAGGTGACGCACCATCAGGTTGTAGTTCGCGGCGCCGGTGTACTTGCCGGCGTTCGTGTAGAGCTCGCTGGGGAACACCGCGCCGAGCGCGCCGGTCTCGGCGTGCGTGAGTGCGGCCTCCAGGCACGCGCGCACCGTCGTCGCGTGGATGATCATCTCCGAGATCTTCTCGCGCACGTGCGACATCCGGCCAAGGCCATTGGCGTTCGCGATGAGCTGCGCGAGACCGACCATGACATCGGCGCCGTCCGCCATTGAGCTCAGGCCGCCCAGGCGCTCCCATAGCCCGAGTGAGTGCGCGAACACGGCGGCACTGCCGGACTCGCCGTCCAGCATGATCCGCTCATTAGGCACGAAGACGTCGTCGAAGATGACGAAGCCTTCGGGGAAGCTCTCCTGGCCCGACACGGGGAAGTCGCGGGTATCGGCATGCCGTGGCGCGTAGGTCGTGTTCACGATCTTGACGCCTTCGGCGTTCACCGGCACCATGGCGGCGATTGCGTACTGCTCTTCACCCTGGCGCATGGACTTCGTCGGAATCGTCAGAAGTTCGTGGCCGAACGAGGCCGCCGTGATGTGCAGTTTGGCGCCGCGGATGACAACGCCATCAGCCTGGCGGTCCACGACACGGACATACTGGTCCTCGTCCTTCTGCTCTCCAGGGTGCTTCGCGCGATCACCTTTGGCGTCGGTGATGCATTGGGTGATGCGGACATCACGGTCCTGCGCGTCCTGCATGATGGCTTGGATCCGCTCGACGTAATCGGGCGCGGATTCCTTGAGGCGTCCGGCGGCAGTGGCCAGAGTCTGCAGCGATGTGTAGGTGACGTGCGCGATCATTCCCGCGTGGTGGACGAGTTCGACCGATGCGCGTAACTCCTCTTTCGTCTTCGGGATGCCGCTGAGCGGGCTCTTGCCATCGATGGCATTCGCGTTCAGCCAGTCGTACCCGTGGGCAACATTATCGACGACACCGCCGAGCAGTGGATGGTTTGGCAGGTCCTTGACTCGTTCTCCGTCAAAGAATGTTGCGCGCCCGTCATCGAGCGAATCCTTGTACTGGGCTCCGGTGAGCATGTGTATCTCCTATATCGGTTACGCGCGTTTGCGCTGGTTGAAGGGAACGCCACGCTCGGGGTCCACATCGCGTGGTAGTCCGAGCACACGTTCGCTGATGATGTTCTTCTGGATTTGGGTCGTGCCCCCTGCGATGCTCGTGGTCTTCATCGCGAGGAAGTCCTGCGAGACCCGTCGTTCCTGTTCATCACTCCAGGCCAGAGCGTGCTGGGGGTCGATCTCGGCCGCGAGGGTGCCGAAGCCCTCCTCGATTGACGCGTTGACGAGTTTTCGAATCGATCCCTCGGCGCCGACGCCACCGGGCCCGACCTCGGCGAAGGAGCGCATCGTGGTCATCTGCAGCGCGCGTTCTGTGACCACCAGCTTCAGGATCGCGTCTCGAAGCAGCGGATCGTCCCACGCGCCATTGCTGCGCGCCCGGCTGATGAGCTCATCCGAGACACCCTCGCCGACCGCCGGACGCCCGGTCAGACCGCTGCGCTCAGCCATCAGAGTCGTGATCGCGACCGACCAGCCGCCGTTGACCTCACCGAGTACGGCGTCCGCCGGGACAACGACGTCGGTCAGAAAGACCTCATTGAACTCGGCGTTGCCCGTCATCTGGCGCAGTGGTCGCGCCTCGACGCCCGGCAGCGACATGTCCAGCAGGAAGTAGGTGATTCCCTTATGCTTCGGCGACTGCGGGTCGGTCCGCGCCATCAGCAATCCGAACTCGGACACGTGCGCGTACGAGTTCCACACCTTTTGGCCGTTGATCAGCCACGACCCATCCTCCTGCCGCACTGCGCTCGTGGAGAGCCCGGCCAGATCCGAACCAGCGCCCGGTTCGCTAAAGAGCTGGCACCACCGATACTCGGCGCGGGCCAGCGGGCGCAGGAAGCGTGTCTTCTGTTCGGTCGTGCCGTGGGCCAGGATGGTCGACCCGGCGAGTGCGAGCCCGACGAAGTCATCCATACCCCGACCGGCGCGATAGTGCTCGAGAGCGTCGGCGATCGGCGCGGACTCATCTTGGCTGAGTTCCAGGCCACCGTATTCGCTGGGCCAGGTCGGTGTCGCTAACCCCGAGTCGCCGAGCGCCGCGAACCACGGTTTGCATACCGAATCATCGGCACGTAACTTCTCAACGGCCGCCCAATCGCGCGCTTCGGCCGCCTCGCGCCACTGCTCGGGCAGATTGCTGCGGATCCAATCGTGTGCGATCGCGCCGATCTGTTCTTCGGTGGCGTTGGTCGGCAGTTCGATCATGCGCTGGCTCCCTCGGTAGCCGGGGTGAGGACATCTGCTAGACGGGCGCGCCAGGACGCGGGCGTACCCAGCAGCCCGTACGCGGCGCGGGCACGACGCGCGTAGAGGTGGGCGTTGTGTTCCCAGGTAAAGCCGATCCCGCCGTGCAGCACAATGCAGTCCTTGGCCGCCTGCAGCGCTGTCTCGGATGCCTGACTGCGGGCAACTGCGGCGCCGAGTGCGAAGTCGTCAGATCCCGGCTCTTGCCAGGCCGCCCAGTATGCCGCCGAACGGGCCAATTCCAACGGTACGAGAACATCAGCCAACCCGTGTTTCACCGCTTGGAAGGACCCGATTGGCCTGCCGAACTGATGGCGGGTCTTGGCGTAGTCGGTCGTCTGCTCCAGCAGTGCGGTCGTCGCGCCGACCTGTTCGGCAGCCATCCCAATCGCGGCGGTCTGCAAGGTGCGCTCAAGGATCTTCGTGCCGTCCCCACGCGCGCCAACTCTCTTCGCTGGGGCGTCGCGCAGTTCAACGTCGCAGAGCGAGTGCGTGCCGTCGAGGGTGTCGCGGCTCAGGATCGTCGCGTCCGATGCTTGCACCGCGAATACGGAGAGTTCGCCGGCATCGAGTGCGGACACAAACAGGACGTCGGCGGCGTCGGCGTCCAGTACGAGCGTCTTCGAGCCGGAGAGCCGGTCGCCATCGGCGACAGTGGCGATGTTCGGGTCCAGCCAACCCAAGTTCGCCGCTTCGGCGGCAGCGACGGTAGCTTTCAACTCACCGGCGGCGATACCGGGCAGGTACTCCTGGCGGGTCGTCTCGTCACCGGATTCCTGCACTGCGGTGGCGGCGAGTACGACGCTCGCGAAGAAGGGGCCGCCGTACAGCACGCGGCCCATTTCCTCCAGCACGATGCAAAGATCGACCAGCGAGCCGCCCATCCCGCCGGCGTCCTCGGCTATGGCGATGGCATGAGCGCCCAGTTGGTCAGCAAGCGTCGACCACGTTCCGCGATCGGACCATCCGTCGGCGTCAAGCGCCGCGCGCGCTTGCGCGATGCACTCCTCACCACCGAGCAGCCGGCGCACCGCGTCGCGCAGCGCGTGCTGCTCATCGGTCCAGTCGAACTCCATCTAGCCCACCTTCCATGTCCGCAGGTCTCGTTTGAGAATCTTCCCGCTGGCATTTGTCGGCATCTCGTCAATCACGATGAACTCTGCGGGCACCTTGTATCGGGCGAGGCTCGCGTTGCAGTGTTCGGTCAATTCCGCACTGCTGACTTCGGCGCTCACGGTCAGGAACGCGCGTACCGTCTCACCCCAGTGTTCGTCCGGCACACCAACGACAGCGCTCTGCACCACGGCCGGATGCTCGGCGAGCACGTCCTCGATTTCATGCGGATAGATGTTCTCTCCACCTCGAATGATCATGTCCTTCTTGCGTCCGTGCAAGTACAGGTAGCCGTCCTCATCCAGATATCCCATATCGCCGGCGCGGAACCATCCGTCGCGCAGCGCATACTCGGTAGCCTCGCGCATCCCGAGGTATCCGTTCATCACCTGGTCGCTGCGGGTGGCGACTTCACCGACTTCGCCCGGAGGCAGCGGGTTCATATCGTCGTCCACGATCCGCATCGCGACGCCGAACGACGGGCGGCCATTTGAGCCGAGGAGCTTGGGTTCGCCGGCCAACGCGCGACGATGATCCTCAGGGGTCAGGACCGCCTGCAGGCCGGCCTCGGTGCCAGCTCCGAAGGCCTGTAGGAAGTCGCACCCGAAGGTGTCCAATGCTCGACGAAGCAACCCCGGCGTGATGGGGGAGGCGCCGTAGGTGATCAACTCGAGGCGGTCGTAGTCGTGATCAGCCACGCCGTCGAGTTGCAGGATGGTGCTGATCATCGTCGGCACGAGAAATGCGGCGCTGAGTTCATCGCGCGCCATCAAATCCAAAACGCGGACGGGGTCGAACTGCGGCATCAGGACCGACGTGAACCCGACTGCGATACCCATATACAGGCCGCACACGCCGGATATGTGGAAAGTGGGCGCTGCGCAGTAGCGGATGTCGTCGGCCGATGCGCGATAGTCGACCGCGCATGACTGGGTTATGGATTTCATCATCCGTTGTGACTGGATGACGCCCTTGGGCAGACCAGTAGTTCCAGAGGTGAAGGCGAGGGCGAGGATGTCCTCGTCATTGCAGATGACATTCGGCTCTGATTGCGCACCGGTGGCCAGCAGGCGCTCATAGTCGGAGTCGGCGCCGTCGAATGTAATCCACATGCGTATTGCGGGATGCTGCTCTCGCAGCGGCGCCAGTAAGTCGGCGTACCGCTCGTCGAAGAAGAACGCGTGTGGCTGCGCGCGTTCGAGTAGCGTGCCTACTTCCGAGGTCATCAACCGGTAGTTCAGCGGCACGTACGCCACGCCCATCTTCATGCAGGCGAGGATGAGCTCGATGTATCGGTGCGAATCAAGGGCGAGTACGGCGATGCGATCGCCTCGCGTGAACCCCTCGCGTCGCAGTGCATCCACGAGTTGATTCACCCGCGCGTTCGTCTCGGCGAACGATTGGCAACGGCCGTCCGGAAGGATGAACGCTGCCTTGTCACGCTCCCGTTCGGCGCTCAGCGTCAGCATTTCGCCGACCGTGATGTGCGGGCGTGCAGCGAATTGCGAAGTGAGTTCGGGGGACGACAATCGGGCCTCCGGGTTTCCTCGACCGACGGACGACCCGGCCCTGTCGCGGGCGGGCCGACACACCAAGGTGACGTGCGCGTCACCTTCCTTCGGTTCTACGGCGTGGTGGATGATCTGTCAAACATTTACGTGCATTTGATCGTACGTTCAGTATGTGCCCTCAAGACGTTGACATGTCTACCCCCGCGGTGACAATCTCGAATTGACCCACCTGTAAATTTCGCCCCGATTCCGCGGCGGCGTACGCGCTCCGGTGTGTGGTCTTCAGCCCCTGGGGCCGCGCATCATGAGATGAGGTTCAATGCTCACTGGACAGCAATACAAGGATTCGCTGCACGACGGTCGCAAGGTGTACTTCGAAGGCCGCCTGATCGAGGACTTCGCGGACGAGCCCGCGCTGGGCGTCCCGATGAACGTGGCGGCTGAGGGATACGACAAGTACTACGACGGCACTCCGGGCGCGGTCAATCCGCTGATTGACGCGCCCCGTAGCGTCGAGGAACTGCGCGACAAGATTCCATCTCTGATCGAGATGGACCTGCTGCTGAACACCACCTACCAATCGTTGATGACGCTGGCGGTCGCCGCACCGCAGATTGAGGGTGCGGCTCCTGAATGCGTCCCGCGGATCCATGAATACCTGCAGGCCGCCCGCGTCGGGGACATCCGGATCACCGAGTGCATCACCGATGCAAAGGGAAACCGCAGCCGCCCGCCAGCCAAACAGGATGACCCAGACTCGTACGTGCGGGTGGTAGATCGTGGTGCGGACGGCGTCGTGATCCGCGGCGCCAAGCTCCACATCAGCGCAGCGGCATTGGGCCATGACCTGATGGTGATGCCGACCAAGACGATGAAACCGGGCGAGGAGGACTACGCGATCGCGTGCGCCGTACCGGTCAATTCGCCGGGCGTGCACATCACGAATACGACGTACCACCCGTTGGCCGGCGACGCCCGCGACTTCCCGGTGTCCTCGCAGCACAGCGTGCCGGACAGCATGTGCATCTTCGATGACGTGTTCGTGCCGTACGAGCGGGTCTTCCTCGATGGTCAGAGCGCACAGGCAGCGGTGTTCGCGCATTCGCTCGGCCTCTGGGAGCGGCTGGGCGGGACGGCGTTCATGGTGCAGCAAGCTGACGAATTGGTCGGCCTCGCGCACCTGATCGCCGAAGCCAACGGGACTCTGAAGATTTCGCACGTGCGCGAGAAGATCGACGAGATGATCATCCACGCCAGTTTGCTGCGTGCCGGCCTGGAAGCCGCGATCACCAACGCCGGATCGACGCCCGAGGGGTACTACTACCCGGACGACATGTACACCAACGTGACCAAGTATCAGGGTGCGGTGCAGTTCAGCACGATGGTGCGACACCTGCACGACATCTCGGGAGGTGCCGTTCTCACCGCGCCGTCGATGTCGGACTTCGACAACCCGACGCTGCGGCCATTCCTAGAGAAGTACATGTCGACCGGGAACGATATCGCCGGCGAGTACCGCACCAAACTG
Organism: Cumulibacter soli; assembly: GCF_004382795.1. NCBI lineage: Bacteria > Bacillati > Actinomycetota > Actinomycetes > Geodermatophilales > Geodermatophilaceae > Cumulibacter > Cumulibacter soli. Next base: position 29,828 of record NZ_SMSG01000008.1, read on the forward strand.
TTCCACGCGATCCGCGACACCACCGCGGATGCCTACGGCGGCTGGCATCTGGTGACCAACCTGCAGTCCGGCGGCGGGCTGTTCGCGCAGCGCTTGGTCACTCGTCGGCACTACGACATGGACCGGGCGCGCGCGTTAGGTCTGCGCGCCGCGGGCCTGGGCGACTGAACAGTTACCCGCGGGACTCGATCAGCGCGGCGAGTTTGTCCAGCCGGGCGAGTACGACGTCCGCCGATGCTGACGGCAAACCCAGGGTGACTTCCTCGACGCCCATCGACTCAAGTTCATCCAGGCGCTCGTTCTGCGCGGGGACACCGAACGGCGCGATCCGCAGATGCTGCGGGTCGCGCCCGGCGTCCTCCCACAGTCGGCGCAATTCGGCGAAATCATCTGCGCCGTAGTTACGTAGCGGCATCCAGCCGTCGTACGCCTCGACGATTTGGTCATAGGCCCGAGCGCCCGCGCTTGATCCCAGTAATAACGGCACTCGAGGCGCATTATCCGCCCCGCGCTGCTCGGGCTTGGGCCAGGACCAGGACGGCTCGAAGTTCACATACTTGCCGTCGAACGATGCCTCGTCCTCGGCCCATAGCCGCGTCATGGCCAGCACGTGTTCCTGGGTGCGGGTACGGCGACGCTTCGGGTCGACTCCGTGCGCGGACATCTCTTCTTCGTTCCAGCCGTACCCGATGCCGAGTTCGACTCGTCCGCCGGAGATTCGGTCTAGAGTGGCGACCGCTTTAGCGGTCACCAGTGGATCACGCTGGGCTGCCAGCATGATCCCAGTGCCCAGGATGATCCGCTCGGTGGCGGCCGCGGCGGCGGCGAGTGCCACGAGCGGATCTACCGTACGGCGGTACCACTCGGGCAGTTCGGCGCCGCCCGGCCACGGGGTACGGCGGCTGGCGGGAATATGCGTGTGCTCCGGGAGCCAAAGACCGGAAAATCCGCGAGCCTCAACTTCTTTGGCAACGGTGACGGGGTCGATGGATTGATCGGTGAGGAAGATCGTTACGCCGTACTTCATGGGCCCTCCAGGGTTGCGGTATTCGACTCAGCCTACGAAAGACAGCGACCGATTCGATAGCGTGAGCAACAGACACGTTGGCGAGGTCGAAAGATCCACCAGGCCGGGGAGGGTATCGATGGGCGACACATTCGATTGGGAGCGGGCAGCAACCGAGGCGGGTATGCGTGAGGGTCGGCGTTTCAACATCGCGTCGATCGACCTGCCCGAGGACCGTGCGTTGATTTGGTACCGCGAGGACGAAAGCGTCATCGAACTCAGTAAGAAGCAGGTGCGGGCGCAAGTTACCCAACTTGCGGCTGAACTCCGGGACCTCGGAATCCAGCCGGGACAGCGCGTGGCAGGCTTGTTGAGCAAACGTCCGGAATCGTTCACTGCAGCCTTGGCCACCTGGTACATCGGCGCCGTCTACGTCCCGCTATTTTCGGGATTCAGCGGGGACGGGATCGCGGTACGACTAGGCGATAGCGGCACGTCCGCGGTGATCACCGATACCGCGAACGCTCCCGCGCTGGAAAGCATCAGCGACCAGTTCCCCCATATGCAGACGATTGTGGTCGACGCCGACGGTGATCTGTACGGTGACCTGGACGCCGAGGTCGGCGTATACGAGCCGTTCGATTCGAATATAAGCGATCTAGCGACCATCATGTACACCTCCGGCACGACTGGAAAGCCGAAAGGCTGCATGATGAGCCACAACATCATCGTTACTTTGCGTCCCTACCTCGATCACAGTCTCGGCCTCGAGCCGGGCGAGACGCTGTTCGCTCCCTCGGACGCCGGCTGGTCCTTCGGCCTGTTCACCACCGGCCTGGGACCGCTGTCACGGGGAAACCCGCGCGTCATCTATGAAGGCCGCTTCGACCCCGCAGCGTGGTGGACCGCGATGGACCGCACCGGAGCCGGACTCATCGCCGCGGCGCCAACCGCTTACCGGCAACTGGCTGCGGCGGGGCGCGAACTCATCCCGTCCTCATTCCGTGCGGCTTCAAGCGCTGGTGAACCACTGGACGCTGCGATCGCGGCCTGGTTCGAAGAGAACCCCGGGGTAACGATCTACGACTGCTACGGGCTGTCCGAGGTCGGGATGGTGGTCGGCAACCTGCGCGGCGACGTTGGACTCGACCCCATCCCGGGATCGATGGGTACCCCGGTCCCCGGTTTCGAGATCGAACTGCGTGCCGAGGACGGGTCGACCGTGTCGGGCATCGGGTCCGGGCGCCTGGCGATCAGGCAGAACGGATTCTTCGGTAGCTACGGTTATTGGGAACGAGACGAAGTCTGGCAGAAGCGTTTCGACGGCGAATGGTTCGTCACCGAGGACGTCGCACGCCGCGATGCCGACGGGCGCTACTGGTTCGAGTCCCGCAGCGATGACGTGATCGTCGCCTCGGGTATGAACGTCGGTCCGTCCGAGGTCGAGAACGCACTACTGGAGCACCCGCTGATCGATGATGCGGGCGTGGCCGGGATTCCCGACCCCACGAAGGGATCCATAGTCACTGCGCATGTGGTGCTGAATGGCGCTGCGCCTGCAGACCTGGAAAAGGAACTGCGAGCGTGGGTAACTGAGCGCGTTGGACGCCATGCGGCGCCGCGGCGGGTGAGCGTCTGGGACCAACTACCGCGAACCGCGAGCGGAAAACTGCGCCGCGTCGACTTGCGCGCCAGGCTGACGGACGAGTGATCAGGCGGGCCGCAGCCCGTGCACTTGCATCACGAACCGTAGCCGGCTGACATCGCCGAGGTTCTGCAGATCAAGTCCGGTCAGCTCGCTGACGCGCTCCAATCGGTACCGCACCGTGTTCTCGTGCACCCCGAGCGTCTTGGCGCTCGCGCGTATCTTGCCGTCCGAGGCGAGAAAGGAACGTACGGTCGGCATTAGTACATTCTCAGGATCCGCTGCACAGATGGGATCTACGAGGTCCGCGGCGTACTCCGCGGCCTGTCGCAGACCACCGGTGACGGCTGTCAGTGCGACCAAGGGCATCTGGCGCATCAGCACCGACTGAGACGCAGTGCCGAGGTCCTCCAGGGCGTTTTCGAACGCGCGAGCCTCTTCGGAATGGCGCGGCAGTTTCGCAAGCCCACACACCGGTGGGCAGACGAACAGGTATTGGGCGCCTTTTCGTTGTACACGTGGAAAGTAGGTGCTCAGCGCGGACTCGACGTGGGCTGGGCCCACCTCGTCCGGAAGCGTGATCAAGAATAAGTCCGCTCCAGGCACGCCCGTGCCGAGCAAGCTGTAGTCCCTGCCGAGTTCGTTGCGCAGTTCGGCCTCGATCTCGCCGCGCCGTGTCGTACCGGTATAACTCGCGCTTTCCACGCCGTACGAAATGCGTACCAACACATGCTGTGCATCTGCGCGTACGCCGAACACATGCGCACGGTCGCTGAGCAGCCCCGGTTCGCGCTGCCCGTGCAGCACATCGGATAGGAAGTCTCGTCGGGCGAGATCCGCGTTTTCGCCATGTTGTATATCGGTCAGCAGCTTCAGCGCGACGGCGAAGGTAGCTTGCGCGAGGATTTTCGAGTCGAAGGCCGCGAATCGCCGCCCCTGTTCCACGAACTCCAGGAACCCTTGATGCCGGCGCCCTATCGTCATCGGGTTGATCAAGCGCCGATGGTGCGATCCGATCGCAGGTATAGGCGGAATCTCCACCGTTTCGCGCAGTCCTTGGATCACCAGGTCTTTCAGGCGCGGGACCCGCAACGCGTTACGGGGGAGCGTCGGCGGTCGCTGATGCTCCATTCGCTCCGGGAGTGAGGCGGCGATCAATGCCAGATCCGGGCCGTACACGAGCACCGGAAGTCCGGCGATCTGCTGGACCCGGTCCAGTACCGATTGCAGATCGCCTCCGGCGAGCATAATCTCGGTCAGTTCGGTAGAGATCTGCGATAGTCGATTAAGGTTGCGGTTCTGGCTGACGATTGTCCGATGCCGCGCCTCCAACTCTTTGTGCAGCTCACCCTGCCGGATCGCGATCGCCGCCAGAATCCCGAAGGCGCGCGCCGTCGACATGTCGGCGTCGGTGTACTCATGCGGGCGTTCCTCGTTGTCGATATAGATCATGCCGATGACAGCGTCACTGACCACCAGCGGGACAACCAGTAGATCCCGAACCCCGAAGTACTTCATCGCGCGCTGGTTGGGGCGCGGATCTCGCTGCGCGTCGCGCACCAGTATCGGCTCGCGAGCGTGAACCGCCTCGGCCGTCATCCTGTCCCTGCCGGTCACCAGCGAGCGCACTTCGTCACCCATATCGCCAGCCCGGGCCCAGCCGACGTGGCATTGGAAGTTCTCTTCGTCCCGCCGCAAGTAGACCGTGCAGCGACTGACTCCGATCAACTCACAGAGCCGGCGTCCGATTAGACGCAGGACCTGTTCGAGGCCGGTATCACCGGCCATCGTCGTCAGCGCGATTTCTTCGAACGCGCTCACGACGTTCGCGTACTGGACGGCCCGCGTGGATGCGGGGAGGGCGGTAGGGCCATCCTTTCCTGCTACCGCATTGTCGTGCTTCATCTGCGACATGTTCGCACTAAGACACTAGAGTTCGGAAGGGTGCTTTGTAGATTCCTCCAAGCCCGTGTCGCCCATCCTCATCAGGACTCATATCGCCCTCGGTAGTTTGACCGGACTGTGATCGGCCTCACCAGGGGGCCGAATGGTGGCGGTGGACGTCGATCGACATCACCCGACGATGAGCACGCATGGTGGAGGACAGATGAGCCAGGAAGACGACAATCGCAAGCTGATCGAGCGTTTTATGGTCGATTTCAGCAGCGGTGGGCCGGAAAAGATCGCCGAGTATTTAGCGGACGACGCCACCTGGTGGACAGCGGGCAGTCTGGAAGGTCTGTCCGGCACGTTGGGCAAACAGGACTGGGTCAAGGGGATCTCCGGCGTGGCGTCGCTGGTTAAGGGCGGCGCGATCACGTTGTCCCCGAAGGCGTTTACCACCGGCGGCGACCGGGTAGCCGTCGAGACCGAGTCGTACGCCGAACTGAACAACGGCCGCGTCTACCAGAACCAGTACCACTTCTTGTTCGTGGTTCGGGACTCGAAGATCGTCGAGGCGAAGGAATACATGGACACCGATCACGCCCGAAAAGTCTTCCTGGACCCGTGATCGCTGCCTTACGAACGCTCCCGCGGTTCGCCCGGTACCTACCGTTGCCCACACCTTAAGGAGAAAGACCATGGAAGTTGGCACTCTGCTCGTCATGCAGAACTGGTACGAAGATCGCTCTGACGAGGATGTTTTTGCCAAAGAGATCAGCCTCGGCCGAGTCGCCGAGGAAGCGGGTTTCGACTCCGTGTGGTGCGCGGAGCACCACTTCGACGACTACTCGATGTCCCCGGACAATTTCCAGATACTCGCGTACGTCGCCGGGCAGACCGAACGAGTGAAGCTCGGCCTCGGTGCGGCGATTTTGCCGTGGAATGATCCGCTGCGGGTGGTGGAGAAGGCAATTTCGCTCGATCATCTCGCCAAGGGTCGCGTCGTGATGGGCCTCGGGCGCGGTCTGGCGAAGTTGGAGTACGACGCGTTCGGCATCCCGATGGATGAGGCCCGCGGACGTTTCAACGAGTCGGCGAAGATCGTCATCGATGGGCTGTACACGGGCGTGGTGGCCTCGGATGGTGAGTTCTACAAACAGCCGAAGATCGAGGTCCGGCCGCGGCCGAACCCGGACCGTACCTGGGACGACCGGATCGTGATGGCCGCGATGTCGCCGGACTCGATTCCGATCGCGGCGGAACTCGGTGTCCGAATGATGACCTTCATGCAGTTCGACAACGAAACTCATGGCGAGACGATCAACAAGTACCGCGAGTTGTTCAAGGAGGCGCACGGCCGCTATCCGGCTGCGCCGCTGGTGCAGGACTTCGTGGTGTGCCATGAGGACGAAGAGGAGGCACGGCGTCTCGCCGAGGAATACATCGCCAAATACTTCCTGTCGGTTATTCGGCACTATGACTTCGCCGGGTCACACTGGCGCGAAACCAAGGGATACGAGACATACCAGGTGGGCGCGGACATGATTCGTGAAGCCGGTATGGAGAACGCCGCCGCCGGCTACGTACAGGCGAATGTCTGGGGTACGCCCGAGCAGATCGTGGAGAAGTACCGCGCCCGGCGCGACATTTGGGGTTGTGACTTCAATGCGAATGCCGCGTTTTGTTTCGGCGGAATCCCGTTTGAAACCTCCGAGCACGGAATGCGGTTGTTCGGGGAGAAGGTGATCCCCGAATTGCACAAGTTCTGAGTTACGAGCGGGCGAGCATCTGCCGAACTCCCTCGGCCCATCCGCCACGCCAGCACGCCATATCGTGTCCGCCGTTGTACTCGACGTACGTCAGTTCGTGCGGCGTCACCGTGAGCGATTCGCGTAGCGCGCGATTGGGCTCGAGCAGCACGCTTTCCTTGGTGCCAACTGCGAGGTAGACCCGTACAGGGTGCTCGGCGCTGGCTGCGCGATCGAGCATGTCGTGCTGCCACAGCGAGGCGGACTGGCTCACCGCGCAGCCCACGCTTTGCGGGTGATCAAAGGCGACCTTGAGGGCGGTGAGTGCGCCCAAACTCTCGCCGGAGACCACGACATCAGCCGGATCCTCGCTGATTGCGAACATCGAGCGCGCCCAGGGCAAGAGATCGCGCACGATTTCTTCGGCCATCGGTCCATCGATGTGCAGGTCGGCGACGCGCTGCGCGGTCGGACCCGGATCGACCATCAGCACTAGCGGCGCTCGGATTGCGCCATCATCGATGAGCGCATCGATGGTCGTCGCGGCGTACTGGGAGGCGTGCCATACGTCGCCGTCCAGGACGACGACGATCGGACACTCGGAGGTTGCCTCGGCCGGAAGGTACGACCAGACGCGACGGCCGGTCGCGGTGACATGTTCGGTAGCGGTGCCACGCGGGTGCGCGTGCGGATCGAAGTAGCGTTGTACTGGGGCATCTTTTAGCGCCGCCACGGAGGATCGGCGGTGTCCGTGTGCCAGGCAGGAGTGCCGATTGCGCGGATCGCACACGCCGTGCTGGCGGATGTGCGCCATCGCCGCGCGTGGTTCCATCGAACACAAGGTGCTCAGTACGGCGGCATCGGCGGCGAGCACGGTATACGAGCCGCGCCAGTCGTTCTCCAGCAGGTACGAGGCATGCCATACGTCAGTGTGCGGAACGCGCTGCATGGTGCTGGACTCAAGGTCGTTCGTCACGCGGTTTACGGTGACGAGTACGGCGGCGGCTTCGGCGTCCCGCCACAATAGTGTCAACGCGGTTCCGTCGGCGACCGGTTCGATCAGCGGTGTATCGGTAGCAGTCGTCGCCCAGAACTCGGCTAGCGCCTGCTCGTGTCGTGCTCGCGTTGCTGCTCGCAATTGGTCGCTGAGCGTCTTGATCGCTGGGCTCGCTGTGCGCTCGGTCGTTCTCGGGTGCGCCGCCAATGCCAACTTCGACGGAGCGTTCATCGTTGTCTCTCCTGACGGCTCGGACCTGGATGCTGTGGCGAACGGTAATGCCCGGACGCGACCAATGCAGGGACTACCTCACTGGTGAATAGTTCTAGGGAGCGAATCGATCCGATCGGTAGCACGATCAGCCCGTCGCAGGCTTCGGTGTCGGCCCACTCGGTGATCGCGACGACCGCGTCGTCGGGCGTTCCGGTAACAGACCAATGTTGTACGTGCGCGCCAGTGCCCCGAGTGCCCGCCTCCTGGGCGAGTCGTTGCGCCTCGGCGCGAGTATCGGCCAGGCACAGTGCTAATCCCGGCAGAAGCCCCACCCGTCGACGACGCGGTTCGGCTGCTGCCCTCAACGCGGCGCGCTGCCGCTGGGAATCCTCGGGAGTCGAGGCCATCGCGAATACAAGATCGGCGTACTGCGCTGCGAACTCACGAGAGCGCGCCGAACCACCGGCGTGAACCAACGGCCACCGTCGCTGCGACACCGCCGGCACCGGAATAGGGCCGTCCGAGGCGTAGCGTCCGCGCGGCGTGGCGGTCTTGAGGGTCGATATATCGGCGAACCGACCGTTGCGGCGGTCGACGAGCAGCGCGTCGGCAGGGAAGGTCTGGCGCAGAGCCTCAATCATCTCGACGAAGTCAGTCGCGTTCGCATAAGGATCGTCCACCGAGGATTCAGGAAAGTTCTGCGCACCGCCGAGTGACGTGACCACGTTCCAGCCCACGCGCCCGCCGCTGAGCTGATCTAGGGACTGCAGTTGACGCGCCACGGTATATGGGTGCGCGAAGGTGCTGGAGATCGTCGGGATAAGCCGGATCTGCGATGTCTGCGTCGCTAACGCGGTCATGAGCACGATCGAGTCCAACGCGGCGAACCCGACGCCCCTACCCAGCGGTGCGGGATCGAGAAAACCCGCGTCCGGTTTGAACAGGAAGTCCAACTGTGCGGCCTCGGCCAGCTTGGCCGGGCCCAGATAGAACTCGGTGGAGAACATCGACTCCGCGCCGCTGGCGCGTTGGCGCCATGAATCGCCACGCAGCCACGTAGGGGATAGCGATAGCCCGATCCGTAGCGTCATCCGGCCGCCTCGTCCTCGTGCTCGCGATCGGTAAGACTCGCGATCGGGATCACCATGGGGCTCCCGAGCACCGGATCAGGTACGACCCGGCATTCGAGGTTGAACACTCGCGCCAGCAACTCCTCGGTGAGTACCTCGGCAGGGACACCGGACGCCGCGACAGCGCCGTCCTTCATCACGATCAGGTGATCGGCGTATCGAGCAGCCTGGTTCAGATCGTGCAGCACCAGCACCATCGTGCGCCCCTCGCGTTGATTGAGCGTGCGGCACAACTCCAGCACATCGAGCTGGTGGGCGATATCGAGATAGGTCGTCGGCTCGTCCAACAACATCAACGGTGCGTCTTGGGCAAGTAGCAGCGCTATCCACACCCGTTGGCGCTGACCGCCGGAGAGTTCTTCTATGTCGCGATCAGCAAGCGCCGTGGTACCGGTAGCATCCAGTGCTCTCGCCACGGCGATCTCGTCGTCGTGTGAGAACTGCTGCAGGATGCGTTGGTGTGGGAATCGTCCCCGCGCGACGAGGTCGGCTACCGTGATACCGAACGGCGCTACCGAGGTCTGCGGTAATAGACCGAGGCGCCGGGCAAGTTGTTTGGGACCGAACTCGCGCAGGTCAGCACCGTCCAGCAACACCTGCCCGGCACTGGGTTTGAGCAGCTTCGCCAGCGCGCGCAGGAGCGTGGACTTGCCGCAGGCATTGGGGCCGATGATCGTGGTCACTTGGCCCCGCGGGATTTCGACATCCAGTCCGCGGGCGACCTCTCGAGCTTCGTAAGCGAGGGTGAGTTGCTGAGCGCTTAACTCGGCGCTGCTGTCCATGATTTCCTTCCCCGCCGTCAGACTTGTCGGGAGCGACTAATGAGATACAACAGGTAGACGCCGCCGATGATGCCGGTCATTCGTCCGATCGGCACCGAAGCGCTGATCGGTAGTAATTGGGCGATGACGTCGGCGCCTACGAGCAGGCACGCGCCCATCAGGGCGGCGCTGACGACCGGCATGCCGCGGGCGGCGGTCAACCGAGCGACGATCTGCGGTGCGGCGAGCGCCACAAACGCAATGGGACCGGCGGCAGCCGTTGCGAGTGCGGCAAGCAACACCGCGGCCAACATCAGGAAGACGCGAGTACGTTCGACCGGCACTCCGAGCTGACGTGCGAGATCGTCGCCCATCTCCATCAGCGTTGCCCGGCGCGCGAGTATCGAGATCAGCGGCAGTAGGACGACGACGCCGACCATGACCGGGATCGCGTGCTCCCAAGTACGGGCGTCTAGTGACCCAGACAGCCACAAGTTTGCGGTTACCGCATCGTCAAGGTCCCCGCTGACCAGCAGCAGATCGTTGATTGCCGCGCAGATCGCGCCGACGCCGATGCCGGTCAGGATGAGGCGGTATCCGCCGCTGACCCCGTGTTTGACCGACAGCAGGTACACCACGAGCGCGGTGACGACGCCGCCGATGATGGCGCCGAGCGCTACTTGAGCAGCGGGTGCGCGGAACACGACTATCTGCAGGATCGCCCCGGTAGCCGCCCCCACGGTGAATCCGATGACGTCGGGGGAGCCGAGTGCATTGCGAGATACCGATTGGAACACCGCTCCCGAGGCGCCGAGTGCAGCGCCTGCGAAAATCGCAGTCACCACTCGAGGTAGCCGAATATGGTGCACGACCCGTTCGTATTTGATGTCCTCGAGCCCGAACAGCGAAGCAAACACGTCCGCGAATGAGATCGGCAGTTTACCGATCGTCATCGCCCAGATCCCAAGGATGATCATGATCGCCAGCAGCACGGCGGACACGATGATCAGGCGTGGTGTGGCCGCGAGCGACACCGAGCGCGTCCGAATGATCTTCGCGCTGCCGCGGGCCGCGCGTAGTGACTCATCGCTAGGCATATTGCGCATCTGAGTCATAGTTCGGCCATCCGGCGCCGTCGTACCAGGTAGATGAAGAACGGCCCGCCGATCAACGAGGCCATGATGCCCACGCCGATCTCGCCTTGCTCTGGGATGATGCGTCCGAGAGTGTCAGCGACCACCATGAGTACGGCGGCGATCAACCCGGACAACGGTAGTACCCGCAGGTGATTGGCGCCGACGAGTAGGCGCGCGAGATGCGGCGCGGCGAGTCCGACGAACACGATCGGTCCGGCGGCGGCGGTGGCGGCGCCGGCGAGCAAGATGACTGCCAGTCCGGCGAGTCCCCAGATCTTCGCTGGGCTGCCGCCGAGTGAGCGACTGAGATCTTCGCCCAGCATCGCCGAATCGAGCGCTCGGGCGAGGCTGAAGGCGAGCAATACGCCGATCAGAATCAGCGCCCCAGCGGCATAAACCGCATCGAACCCGCGACCGGCCAAGGAGCCGACCATCCAGTGTCGGAAACGGTCGTATACCTCGTCCGGGCTGTTAACCAGGACGAAGTGAGTGAGCGCGGTGAGTACGACGGTTAATGCCGCTCCCGCGAGCACCAATCGAACCGCGTTCGTGCCCCGGCGTACCCCACCAAGCACGTAGACCAGGCTCCCCGCGATGGCTGCGCCGATCGCGCCGAGCCACATGTAGCCGCCGACAGTCGTGATGCCGAAGAAGGAGATGCCCACGGCGATCGCGACGGCGGCGCCGGCATTGACCCCGAGCAGTCCCGGCTCAGCCAGTGGATTGCGCGTGAGGGCCTGCATCACCGCTCCAGCGACGCCGATGCCGAATCCAACGACAGCGGACAGTAGCGCCCGCGGAATGCGCTGATGGCGTACCAGGAGGTGATTGGAGTCGGCCGGATTGAACGAGAAGACCGCGTCCCAGGTGGTACTCACGGGGATGTCGAGTGTGCCCACGCACGCACTTGCGAATACCCCGACGACGAGTGCCGCGATGAGCGCGGGTACGCCAATGCGCATCGCGCGCGAACGCGATGTACGTGCGGAAGCGGTTACGGTCATGAAGAACTCGCCGGTGGCGCCGACCCCGAAGGCTCGGCGCCACCAGGGGTACTACTTGGCGAAGTTCTCGACGACGTCGTCGACGATCTCGGTCGCGCTGAACATGTCGACGCGGAACGAATTCACGCCGAGGCCGTATATCTGCTCGGCTTGCACGGACGGAAGATTGGCGAGCACCTCGTCGGCGGCGAAGCCATCTTCGGCGCCGGCGTTGTCCTGGCTGAGGATGAAGCTCGTATCGGCCGTGAGTTCGGTGAGGTTCTCGTACGGCGCAAATACGAAATCATCGCGGGGCTGAGGCTGCGTATGCCACTCGACCGGCGGATCTTCCACGGTGAATCCCAGGTCGGTCAGCAGTAATGCTTGAGCCGAGGTCGCGCGGGCGATCGGGTTGTCCTCGCCTGGTCCGTTGTACGAGACAATATTCGCCTCCCCATCCGGGACGTCGATCTTCGCCGCGGCATCGGCGACGTAGGAATCGAACTCCTCAACGGTGGCGGCGGCCTCATCCTCCAAGCCAGTGGCTTCACCGAGCTGCTCGGCGAGTTCCTGCCAGGTCTGGCCGCCGTAATCGACGACGATCGTCGGCGCGATTTCGTTGAGTTCATCGACCTGGTCGGCCACCGAATCGTTGCCGGTCGCAGCCACAACGATCAGATCTGGTTCGGCGGCGTACAGCGCCTCGATGTCCACCGATCCTGCCGGCCAGAGATTCTCCACATCGGCGGCTTCGTCCGCCCACTGCGCGAAATACTCACCATTCGCGGCCGATCCCGACGCGGCGACCGGAGCGTCGAACGCGAGCAGCGTGCCGGTGACCGTGACCGACGTGGAGGCGATCTGCTGCGGCTGCTCGGGAATTTCGGTGGTGGTGCCGTCTGCGTTCTCGAACGTCCGTGGCCAGCTCGCATCGGCCGTCGTGTCGGAGTCGGAGTCGGCGCTGGCGGAATCGCCGGAGCCGGAATCGTTCGGTCCTTCCTCGTCCGAGGATGAACAGCCAGCGAGCGCGAGCGTGCCAGCGGTGACCAAGCAGGCGACGCCAAACAACCGGGAATGCCATGAGCGCGAATGAACCATGAGTGACCTTTCGTAGCGAATCGGTCCTCGTGGGCGCGACAAAACCACGGTAGTTCCGGCAGACAGCGCGCGGAACTACCGTGGTGAATGCGTCGTACGGCGCCTCACAAGTGACTGTAGGTGAGCCTAGCCTAACTGCGAGGACTTTACGCCGTTGTGACGCTGTGTTTTCGAGTGACCCTGATCGCGACTAGGAGTACTCCAGCCCGTCGTCCAAATCTGCCACCGGCAAGGTGTGACGCTCTTGGTGGAACTCCTTCATGTGGATCCACGGTTCACGGTCACCTTGCCGGAACATCTTGTCGCGGGTGCGCATCATGTAGCCCGAGCTGACGTCGTCCTCCTCGATGAACGGGCGCCGTTCCAGGTCCGCATCCTGCGGTCGTAACCGCGGGACGACAACCTCCGCGCCCTTGGCCTTCATGTGATCCAGGAGCCTCATGACATACCCGGAGACCATGTCCGCTCGCAGCGTCCAGCTTGCCCGGAAGTATCCGAAGACGTACGCCATGTTGGGGATATCGCTGATCATGATCCCGCGATGCGTGAGGTGCTTGGTGAAGTCGACGGGATCACCATCGAGGTCGAACTGGATTTCGCCGAACAACGACAGGTCGAAGCCAGTAGCGGACACGACGATATCGGCATCGATATGTTCGCCCGACGAGGTCTGAATGCCGCTCTCGGTGAACCTTTCGATCGTGTCGGTGACCACCGATGCGTGACCATCGCTGATGGCCTTGAACATGTCGCCCTCAGGAACGACGGCGATGCGCTGCTGCCACGGGCGGTACGGGGCGTTGAAATGCTTTTCGACATCGAAGCCTTCCGGCAAGAGTGCGCGCATCTCGTCGAGGAGGAACTTGCGGAATTCGTCCGGGTTGTTCTTGGCAGTCGTGATGACCTCTTCGCCCTGCGCGAAGTACGCGCGGCGGACGATCTCGTGCGTCCACTCGTCGGGAGTATCGAGACTGCGCAGCGTCTCAGCGAGCTCCAGTGTCCGCGGGCGTGCCAGGAAGAAGGTCGGCGTGCGCTGCAGCATCGTCACATGCTCGGCCGTACCAGCCATCGCCGGGACCAGGGTGGCGGCGGTCGCGCCGGATCCGATCACGACCACCTTCTTGCCTGCGTAGTCGAGGTCCTCGGGCCATTCCTGAGGGTGCACGATCGGCCCGTTGAAGTTCTCCATCCCCGGCCACGTCGGCTTGTAGCCCTGTTCGTGCTGGAAGTAGCCGCCGCACATCCAAAAGAACGGAGTTGTGTACTGGACCTCACCATCGTCGGTGCTCACCGTGATCGTCCACTGTTTGTCCTCCGACGACCAGGATGCGGTACGCACCTTGTGGCGGTACTTGATGTGCGGCTCGAGATCGTTTTCCTCAACCACCTCGTGCAGATAGCTGCGGATCTCCTCCGCCGTGGCGATCGAGGGGCCGCGCCAAGGCTTGAAGCTGTAGCCGAAAGTGAACAGGTCGCTGTCGGAGCGGATTCCCGGGAAGCGATGCGTCCACCAGGTGCCGCCCGCGCCATCCAACGCGTCAACAATCTCGAACGTCTTGTCCGGGAAGTGCTTCGACACGTGATACCCGGCGCCGATGCCAGAGATTCCGGCGCCGACGATCAGAATGTCAACATGACGTGTGGCGCGCGTCTGGTCGTTCGTCGACTGCGGTGCGGTGTCGATCAGAGTCACGATGGAGCCTTTCATCTGGGCGGCTGTGCTTATCGTCACCAGGGTAGCGCTCATGCCGAACGATCGTTACACGACTGTCGTGGTGGCGCGGGGCGCTGATGTGCTGCTGATCGCCCTGACTGCCGGTCGGGAGGAACCGAGAGCGGAACTGGTGCCGTCGGTATCGTGGATACGACGTTCGTTTCTCGCGAGGAGTGCGCCATGAAATCCGCTGTCCGGTCCCTGATGATCCTGGCGGGAGTGCTACTACTGAGTGGCTGCTTCCTGATCGATATGAAAATGACAGTCAGCTCCGATGACACTGTTTCCGGCACGATGGTGATCGCCGTGGAGGAAAGCGCCGCGGCCGCACTGGAAGAGATGGGCGAAGGCGACGGCCTGGTCAACGGATCGGAAGATATGCCGGCCGGTGCCACGGTCGAACCGTACGAGCAAGACGGCTACGTCGGACGCCAGATTAGTTTCGACCAGGTGTCGATCGACGAGTTCAACGAGATGTTCCAGGAGAACGGCGGCACTTTCACGCTCACCCGTGACGGTGATTCGTTCGTCTTCGAGGGCAACCTCGATACGGGGTCCGGATCCGGAGGCGCCGATCCGTCCGCAGGAGGCGCCGATCCCTCGGACCCGGCGATGCCCGATATGGACGCAATGATGGAGCAGATACTGTCCTCGGCGTCGATGTCGATGTCGATGTCGTTCCCTGGAGAGGTCACCGACACCAACGGTGAGGTCGACGGAACGACCGTGACCTGGGACCTTACGGACCTGCAGGACGGCGGTGAGGTGCACGCGACGGCACTGGCCGAAGACGGTGCAGGCAACATCGATTCAGGTGATGCCGCAGAGGCTGCCGGTACGAGCGACGATTCTGGTTTCCCGGTGCTGCCGGTCGTCATCGGTGTCGTCGCGGCCATCGTCATCATCGGCGGAATCCTCATCCTGCTGCGGATGAACAAAAAGGGCACGCCCACGATGTAACGGCGACGGGTTGCCCGTTACCGCTGCTCGCACAACAACTCGGCCGCATCCGCGCGACAACGGATGCGGCCGAGTTGTGATTGAAGTAACTTGGCTGCAACTTACGAGCACAGGGAGCCGAGCCATGCCCGACACCGTCCTTGACCTCTTCCACACCACAGCCGAGCAGCGCGCAGATCAGATCGCATTCCAGTCGTTAGAGCGCGACGGCGTGCCGGCCGTCAGTTACACCTGGGGAACACTGCGCACCGAGGTTGATGCTCTTGCCGCGGGGTTGCACGAACTCGGCGTCGGCGCCGGCGATGTCCTCGCGCTGATGTTGAACAATCGCCCCGAGTTTCACCTATGCGACCTCGCCGGTATGAGCCTGGGAGCGGCTACAACCTCGATATACGTGACGCTGGCTCCGGAACAGATTGCGTATGTCCTCAATGACGCCCAGGCGAAGGTGGTCGTCACCGAATCGGCCTTCCTTCCGGTGATCGAACGGGTGCGCGCCGAGGTGCCATCGATCACCCAAGTGATCGTGGTCGATGCTCCAGCAACCGAGAACACTCTCGCGCTGGCCGATGTGCTGGAGTCCGGGCGCGCCAGTGGTGTCGACGTCGGCGCGTTATCGGCCGGGATTGATCTGGACACGGTTATTACGTTGATCTACACCTCCGGCACCACCGGTGATCCGAAAGGCGTACAGCTCACCCACGGCAATGTGATCGGCGCCTTCCGCGCCACCGAAGGTCGCACGATCTTCCCCGAGCCGTCGCGGGTGATCAGCTGGCTGCCAGCGGCGCACATCGCCGAACGAATGGCCCACCACTACTTGCCACTGAAGTTCGGCACTGAAGTCACTACCTGTCCGGACGCCCGGCTGGTGGCCGAGTACCTGCCGCAGGTCCGACCAACCTGGTTCTTCGCCGTACCGCGCGTGTGGGAGAAGATGAAATCCGCGCTCGAGGCCGGGCTTGCAGCGATCCCGGGCGAGCCCGGTGACCAGGCGCGTGCCGCGGTGCAGGCGGCCATCAGGAAGGTTCAGCTCGAACAAGCGAAGCAGCCGGTACCGCCGGAATTGGCCACGGCCGTCGAGCGCGCCGATGCGGCAGTGTTTGCCGGACTGAGAGCGCGCCTGGGTTTGGATGCTGTCGAGGTGGCGAACGTCGGCGCCTCACCGGTGCCTCCGGAGGTCATCGAGTTCTTCCTGGCGATCGGCGTACCGCTCGGGGAGATCTGGGGGATGAGCGAGACTGCTGGTGTCGGGGCATCCAATCCGCCGGAGGACATCCGCATCGGAACCGTCGGTACGGCTCCGGCCGGTGTCGAGCTGAAACTTGGCGAAGACGGGGAGTTGCTGGTGCGAGGAGACGCCATCATGCGCGAATACCGCAACCGTCCAGAGCAGACGCGTGACACCGTCGTCGACGGGTGGTTGCACACCGGCGACATCGCCACGATTGACGAGGACGGCTACGTCACGATCGTCGATCGCAAGAAGGAACTGATCATCAATTCGATGGGCAAGAATATGTCGCCCGCACTGATCGAATCGCGGTTGAAGAGCGCATCGCCGCTGATCGGCCAGGCCGTAGCGATCGGGGACAACCGCCCGTACAACACCGCGCTGATCGTGTTGGACCCCGAATCATTGCCGGTATGGGCGGCATCGCAGGGCATCGAGGCGGCGTCGGCGGAGGAATTGGCGCACGACGAGCGGCTGCTGTCGGCGATCGAGGACGCCGTTCAGCGCGCGAATCACCGCCTCGCGCGGGTCGAGCAGATCAAGAAGTACACGGTGCTGCCGCACGAGTGGCTACCGTCCGGGGATGAACTCACCCCAACGATGAAACTGCGTCGGCGTCCGATCTCCCAGAAGTACGCCGAGCAGATTGACGCGATGTACGCCTGAGTCGTCGGCTACTGCTCCAGGAACGCAGCGATGCGGTCGGTCGGTCGGCCAATGATCGCCGCATCGCCGCGGATCAGCACGGGACGTTCCATCAATCGAGGATGCTCGGCCAGTAGCGTGGCAACCTGCTCGGCCGAGCGGATGTCCTCCTCACGCAGGCCCAGTTCGGTGAAAAACCGGTCGCGGCGCACCAGCGCCGCGGGCTCGTCGGTGAGCTTGCTTAGCAGGTCCAAAAGTTGGGCCTCATCCAGTGGCTCCTTGAGGTACTGAACGACTCGCGCATCGTCGCCGGCAGCGTCGAGTGCGGCGCGGGATTTGGAACACCGTGGATTGTGCAGAATTGTCAACTCGGCCATGGCGCCAGATTACGCCGCGGCGGCTACTCGTTAGTCGCAGCGGCTGCGCGCCGCCGGGCGGCGCGTTCCTCGCGGGCCTTCAGATGGCGTTCGGTGACGTCGCGCGCTACGGCCACGGAGCCAGCAACGGCTCCGTCGGCGTCGTATACCAGCGCGAAGGACATTTCCACGTATAGAGCACGATCCGGATCGGCGTGCAGCCCTTTGGTGAGCCGAGCGCGCCGTCCGCCGGTGGTCGCGCCGCGCTCGAGTGCGGCGTCGAAACCGCGCCAGTGTGCTTCTCGGAGCTCTTCGGGGACGATGAGGTCGAGGTTCTGTCCGAGCGCCTCGCTCTGAGCAAATCCGAAGACGGCGTGCGCTCCGTCGTTCCAGTGGCGAACTACTCCGTCGGTGTCGGCAAAGATGACCGCGTCGGCGATTGCGGCGAGGATCTGCAGGTCAGGGACCTCCGCTGAGTTACTCATCGTGTCCTCTCTATATTTATGAACAGTGATATCTATCGATCCTGATCGAGCCACAGAAGCGCGGGCGCCTCGAGTAGTTCGATGATGCGAGCAATGAACCCGGCGGCATCCGCGCCATCGACCACGCGGTGATCGAAGGAGGACGAGAGGTTCATAACGCGGCGAGTGCGCACCTGACCTTGGTGCAGCGTGAGTTGCTCGCGAATGCGGTTCACGCCGATGATCGCGACCTCGGGTGCGTTGATGATCGGGGTACTCACCAGACCACCGCGCGCGCCAAGGCTGGTGATGGTGATGGTGGACCCGGTGAGATCCGAGAGAGCAATTCGGGCCTCGACGGCCGCCTCGGAGAGGTCGCGGACCGCGGCGGCGTTTGTAGAAATATCAGCAGCATCGGCATTGCGAACGACAGGAACCAGCAGCCCGTTAGGGGTCTGCGTCGCGATGCCGAGGTGCACCGCGTCGTGCACCTCGAGCGTTTCGGCGTCATGGTCGTATCGGGCATTGAGCTGTGGGAAGTCTCGTAGCGCGATGCAGACTGCGCGCATCAGGAACGGCAGCAGCGTGAGCCGGGTGTCACCGGTCGAGTTCAATCGAGCGCGGAGGTCTTCGACGGCCCCAACGTCCGCCTCCTCCACATAACTGAAGTGCGGGATCCGGTGCGCTTCCTGCATTCGCCGGGCGATGTGTCTGCGTAAACCAGTCAGTGGGACGTCAGTAACCGCGCGTGCGCCAGCGAGTGTGGGCGGCTGCGCGCGCAGCAGTGCATCCAGATCGGCGTGTACGACCCGTCCATCCGGGCCGGTGCCGGACACGTCACCGAGATCGAGCCCAAGGTCGGCCGCGCGCCGGCGTACTGCGGGGGCTGCGCGCGGGCGCGGTGCATCAGTGTCCGCGGTGGCCGCAGGGGTCGCTGTGGCAGCAGGGGATGGTGCCGGTGACGCGGGCTCCACAGGTGGTTCAACGCCGTCCGATGATGGGTCGGCGGTCGCGGTCGTTATCGCTTCGGTTGCGGGCAGTGCGGCATCCGGCGTCGACGCGGTATCGCTCTCCTCGATCCACAGCAGAGTTCCGCCAACGGGCACGAAATCACCGACCGCGGCAGCCAGGCGAGTGACGATCCCGCTAGCTGGCGCGGGCAGTTCCACGGTCGCCTTGTCGGTCATCACGTCGACCATCGGCTGATCGAGTTCAAGGGTGTCCCCGGCGGCGATATGCCACTGGACTACCTCCGCTTGCGCGACACCTTCGCCGACGTCGGGGAGTTTGATCTGCGACTCGGTCATCTACGCCTCCAGGACGCGCGCGAAGGCAGCTGCGACCCGTTTGGGGCCGGGGAAGTAGTCCCACTCCTGCGCATGCGGGTAAGGCGTATCCCAGCCGGTCACTCGTTCAATCGGCGCCTCGAGGTTATAAAAGCAGGCCTCCTGGACCTGCGCCGACAGCTCCGCGCCGTAACCGCTGGTACGGGTGGCCTCATGGATGATCACGCAGCGTCCGGTTTTTCGGACGGACGACACTATGGTGTCGATGTCCAGCGGCAACAGAGTGCGCAGGTCGATGATCTCGGCATCAACGCCGCTCTCGGTGGCTGCGGCTTCGGCGACGTACACCATCGTCCCGTAAGCGAGCACTGTGACATCAGAACCGGTGCGTCGTACGGCGGCCGCACCGAGCGGCACCGAGTAATACCCATCAGGAACCTCGCCGAGCGGATGCTCGGCCCACGGCACGATGGGGCGCTCGTGATGACCATCGAAGGGGCCGTTGTAGATCCGTTTGGGCTCCAAGAAGATCACCGGATCGTTGTCCTCGATCGCCGAAATCAGTAAGCCTTTGGCGTCGTAGGGGTTGGAGGGGACGATGGTGGTCAGACCGCACACGTGCGTGAAGATGCCCTCCGGGCTCTGGCTGTGCGTCTGGCCGCCATGTATCCCACCGCCGCACGGCATTCGCACCACCAATGGCGCCGTGAACTGTGCGCTGGAGCGGTACCGTAATCGCGCGGCTTCGGAGATGATCTGGTCCAGTCCGGGATACACGTAGTCGGCGAACTGGATCTCCGCAACCGGACGCAGTCCGTAGGCGCCCATGCCGACAGCGATTCCGATGATGCCGCCTTCTGCGATCGGGGTATCGAACACTCGATTCGTTCCATACTTGCGTTGTAGGCCGTCGGTGCATCGGAACACGCCGCCGAAGTAGCCGACGTCCTCGCCGAACACAACGACGCGGTCGTCTCGTTCGAGCATCACGTCCATTGCCGAACGCAGCGCGGCGCTCATCGTCATCGCGCTCATCGCAGCTTCTCCATCCACCTGCGCTGTTGCTGAAGATGCGGTGGTAGTTCCTCGAATACATCCTCGAAGATCGATCGCGGGTCGCCCGAATGCGCATCGAGCAGCGTGCCGTACTGTTCGGCCTCCTGCTGGGCTGCGCGAACCTCGGCGGCGCAGTCGGCGAGCAACTGTTCCTGCTGCCCCGCGGACCATTCGCCGGCAGCGGTGAGGTGAGCGGCGAGCCGTTCGATCGGATCACCCAAGGGCCACGACACCGGCTCCGATTCCGGTCGGTAGCGGGATGGATCATCGGAGGTGGAATGCGCGCCCACTCGATACGTCACCCACTCGATCAACGTCGGTCCGCCATTGGCACGGGCACGTTCGGCCGCCCAGCGAGTAGCCGCCAGCACGGCCAGGTAGTCGTTGGCATCAACGCGCAGCGCTGCGATCCCGTAACCGAGCGCGCGATCGGCGAACGTGGCATGTCCACCAGAGGCAACTGACTGAAACGTCGATATCGCCCATTGGTTGTTGACGACGTTCAGGATGACCGGAGCGCGGTACGTCGCGGCAAACGTCATCGCGTGATGGAAGTCGGCCTCCGCGGTAGCTCCTTCACCGACGACTCCGGATGCGATCCGGTGATCGCCACTGATGCTGGAGGCCATCGCCCAGCCCACGGCCTGCACGAATTGCGTAGCCAGGTTGCCGGAGATGGTGAAGAAATCCACTTCGTTGGCCGAATACATGATCGGCATTTGCCGACCATGTAGCGGGTCGCGGTCGTTGGAGTAGACCTGGCACATCATGGTGACCAGGGGCCAGTCCCGCGCAATCAGCCAGCCCTGTTGGCGGTAAGTCGGGAAGAACATATCGCCGCGCCGTAACGCGAACGCATGCCCGACGGCGAACGCCTCCTCTCCCGTGCATTGCATGTAGAACGATGCTTTGCCCTGCCGGTGCGCAGTGAGCATCCGGGCGTCGTACGCGCGGGTGCGGACCATCGCGCGCAACCCGGCGCGTAATTCGTCGGCGTCCGCTCGTGGGTCCCAGTCGCCGACGGCGATGCCGTCGTTGCCGAGGACTCGGATCAGCGATCGTGATAGATCAGTGATGTCGGCGGGATCGGTCAGTGGATCGGGCCGCCGTACCGCGCCGGCATCGCTGACCTCGACATAAGAGAAGTCCGGCTGCTCACCAGGGCGAGCCGGCGGTTGCGGCACATGAAAGTGCAGCGGTGCTTGCGATGATGATCGGCAAGTGTCCACGTCTCCAGTGGACCACCAACGCGGGCTTTCGGCTAGTAACTAGGCCGGCCACACGCCGGAAGATCCACGCCGGTGGGATCCAAGAAGGTGCGTGTCGACGATGCCGATGGCTTCCATCAACGCGAACATCGTCGTCGGTCCGACGAAACCGAATCCCTGTTTGCGTAGTGCTACCGCGAGCGCTTCGGACTCCGGTGAACGGGTGGGGACGTCCTGCGGCGTCTTCGGGCGAGGCGTGCGGCTCGGCTGGAACGACCACACGAACTCAGCCAGCCCACCGCTATCGCGTAGCCGGATCGTCGCCTGAGCGTTCTTGATGGCAGCACGGATCTTGGCGTTGTTGCGGACGATCGCCGCGTCAGCCATCAGCCGGGTGACATCGGATTCGTCGAACGCAGCTACCTTCTCGGGGTCGAACTGCGCGAACGCATCGCGGAAGGCGGGACGCTTACGCAGGATGGTCGCCCAGGACAGTCCGGACTGGAACGCTTCCAAACTCAGCCGTTCGAACACGCCATGCTCGTCGCGAACCGGCATGCCCCATTCGGTGTCGTAGTAATTGCGAAGCAGTTCGTCACTGGCCGCCCACGACGGACGCGCGAGTCCATCGTCGCCGATGATCAACGCTGCCGGCTCGCTCACGCGACCTCCCGCAATCCTGAGCGCACCATGCGTGCGTATTCGGCCATCTGCTCCGCGTCGCGGTATGGCTGGCGGGGCCAAAAGAACCCACGCAACCCATCGCCCTTGGTACGGGGAACTACGTGCACGTGCAGGTGCGCGATGCTCTGGCTGACGACGTTATTCATCGCCACGAACGTACCCTGAGCGCCGAGCGCACCGGGCATGGTGCGGCTGACGCGCTGCGCTGCCTCGAGCACCAGCGGCATCACATCAGGCGGAAGGTCTGCGAACGTCACGTGATGCTCGCGCGGTACGACAAGAGTATGGCCGTGAAAGACCGGACGACGGTCCAGAAAAGCGATCACGGCAGGTTCATCCAGCACGATCTCAGCCCGGTCGGCACCGGCGATGATGGCGCAGAATGCACAGTCTCGGGACATGCGCGCAGCGTAGCGCGAGTAGTTCACGAGGAGGGACACCGTCGCGCGTAGTGCGTATCTCGTGTAACACTCACCGTCAGTGACGGTCCGCACAGTGGCGACCGCAATGATGACTTCGGGAGGACGCGTGCCGCACACCACGTCGACGAGCGGGGGATCGGCAGCGTCGCCGCTGCGGGGAATGAACATCATTAGCCTCGTCGACGGCGCGTTGCCTGCGTTAGGCAAAGCGCTGGTCGATCTCGGCGCTGACGTCGAAGTACCGACTGCGTCCGGGCGTGGGCAGGACGGCGGGTTCCGCCGGATATTCCAGACGCGCGGTAAGCGACTCATCGCGCTGGAGGCAGATCAATTGGGTGCGCATGTATCCGCGCGGCTCGACGATCTGCACGCGTTGATCGCCAGCCCAGAGGCGTTGGCCGCTGCCGGCCTGCCGAACGCCGATGACCTCGCCGCGCAGCATCCTGCGCTTGTGGTCGCCTTGGTCACCGATTTCGGACTGACCGGACCTCGGGCGAGTTGGCGCGGTACGGATGCGGTGTTTCAAGCGCTCGGCGGTGTGTTGTCGCGTTCGGGGGAACCCGGTGCGGCACCGCTGTTGCCGCCTGGCGAACTCTTTGTTCGCAGCGCCGCCATCCAGCTTGCCTGGACCGTCCTCGCGGCGATCTACCGGGCGACTGAAGGTCGCGGGGGCGGCGTACTTGATTGCTCGGTGTTTGAGGCCGGCGCCGTCAGCCTCGACCCGGTACACGGAATGTCGGGTTCGGGCACTCCGGACATCGTGAATGCGTACGGGCGCCCGGCCGCAGAGCACCTGTACCCGATCTACCGCACGAAGGACGGCTTCGTCCGGTTGTGCGTGCTGGCGAAGGGGCAGTGGGCCGCGCTGAAGGAGTGGATGGGCAATCCGTCGTACTTCCAGGACCCCGAACTCGAGTTGACTCAGGTGCGCCAGGAGTTCCCCGAGCGGGTGCTGCCGCATATCCAGGCTTTCATCGCCGATCGCACTACCGATGACATCGTGCAGGACTGCCGCGAACACCGCATCCCGGCTTCTGGGGTGCTGTCACCGGCCGACGTCCTTGTCGAAGAGCACTTCTGCAGCAGCGGAATCCTACGCACCGTAGGTGACCTCGACGGTCGGCCGATCGTAACCGCCGAAGGGATGGCGCGGATCGACGGCGAACGCACGGGAGTGCATGCCGAGGTGCCCGCGATGCCGGTGCCGGCAGATGACCGGTTACGCACCAGCAACCCGGATGCCGGACCGTATCCGCTTTCGGGCGTCACCGTTCTCGACCTCGGCGTGATCGTCGCGGGTCCCGTGGCAAGTGAGTTGTTTGCCGAACTGGGCGCACGGGTAATTCGGGTCGAGAACACTGGGTTTCCGGATGGGATGCGCCGCTCTTTCGACTTCAGTACGCCGAGCCAAGCGCGCGGGCACCGCGGTAAGGAGTCGCTCGGGCTAGACCTGCGCAGCGAGGCTGGGCGCGAGTTGTTCTTGCAGCTGGCTGCCCGGGCGGACGTCGTGATTTCGAATTTCAAGCCCGGCACGCTACAGCGACTGGGGCTCGGCTACGACGACTTGCAGGCCGTCAATCCGGGGATCGTGTGCGTGGAAACGACCGCGTTCGGTGATAGCGGTCCGTGGCAAAATGCCATGGGTTACGGACCGCTGGTCCGCTCGGGTGGCGGCCACACCTGGTTGTGGCGCGCGGATGCCGACACCGAGTACTTCGCTGACGGAATCACCATCTTCCCGGACCATCTGGTGGGACGTGTGTGTGCGTTGACCGCGCTGGCGAGCCTGCTGGATCGTCGCCGTAGCGGGCACGGCGCTCGGGTGACCGTGGCGCAGTGCGACGTCGGATTGGTGTTGCTGGATGAGATTCTCGCCGCCGAGTCGGCACGGCCGGGTTCCGCAACACCGCCTGGAGTCATCGACAACAGGCGTCTGCTACCGAACGTCGTACTGCCGGCGGCCGGCGAGGACCAGTGGTGCATCGTCGACCCGCAGAACGCCGAACAGTTCGACGCACTCTGCGAACTCCTCGAGGCTGATCACTCGGATGTTCCACGTGCGCTCGCCGAGTGGGTTCGTGAACGGGTACCGGACGAAGCGGCGGCGCTGCTACAGGCGCGCGGGGTTCCGGCGGCCCGGATGATCCGTAACGCTGAAATGGCGGCTCAACCGGCGTTGGTGGCCCGAGGTATGTACGGGACGACGTCCGTTGCTGGTAGTTACGAACACCTGCTGGTGGAGCGTTTCTCCGTGCCGAGCGAGAGTCTGGACCTGCCGGAGTTGGCGCCGATGCCAATGTTCGGCCAGCACACCCGCAGCGTGCTGAGCGAACTGGGGATCGCCCCGGAACGTATCGACGCGCTGTTTGAGCAGGGCGTCGCGCAGGCCTCAGAGTTGCTCGGCGAACCCACTGCGTGATTCGTGCGGTAGCTATCGGACGCCGAGGATCTGCATGGACAGGTCCAGGAGGCTCACTGAGCCAGGCGCGAACGTGTCACGGACTTGCCGCTGCAGGTTGATCGGGATAGCCGAAGCCCCCCAGGTCGCCCCGGCGAGTGCGCCCACGAGCGGGCCGCAGGCGTCGGCGTTGACACACGCGTCGACGAAGGAGTCTTGCCCATCGATCGTCAACGATTCCAGGAAGGTCATCCAGCGGAGTTCGCCGTCCACATCGGTGATGTTGGCGAGACTTATCGAAAGGTCGAGTTCGCCAGTGAGAATGATGTGCCGCAGCGTCCCGGTCCACAGCGGTGCGGCCCGGACTTCTTCGCGGTTCGCCCCGGCGAGCTCACTGAGCACTATCGATGCTTCGTGCAGGCGGGGTTCGTCATCAAGGTATGCGATCGCGAGCGGCGTCAGACTCGCCATCAGGCACTGCTCGCCCGATTTCCACTCGCGCATTACCTCCGCCTGGGTGGCTTTGGTGCAAAGGTCCTTGCCGGCCGATGCCGCGCGGGCGATTCGCATTGCGCCGGAGTGCAGCCAGTCATCGCGAGACCCGAACAGCAGGTCGCCGGCAGCGCTGCCCAGCATCAGTCCGTATGCGCGATCGATCTGCGCTGCGGATAGGGAAAACTCAGACAGCTCATGTAGCGCAGCCCCCGATGGGGAATTGAGCGGATCGAGGTAGCGGACCATGCCTGTATTCCTGCCCGTGAGAAGGTTTAGACGCGACGATTGATTGTGCGACCTTTAAGTTTTGGAGGCGCCACTTTCGGCGATAAACCCGTACAAGCCACGTGCTCCCGAACGTTAAGAGATGACATGCATTACACGATGTCCGAGTTGACCTCACGACAGCGATACAAGATCTTGGTCTCCACGGTGACGCCTCGCCCGATTGCCTGGGTGACCACGCGAAGTGTCGACGGTGTGGTGAACGCGGCGCCGTACAGCTTCTTCAACGCTGTGGGCGACGATCCGGCATTGGTGGTGTTGGGTCTACTGCACGGTCCGGAAGAGGGCGCGGACAAGGACACCGGTACCCACATCAAGCAGACCCGGGAGTTCGTCGTCAACCTTGTCGCCGAGCACGATATGGAGCGGATGAATCTGTCCTGCGTCGACGCGCCGCGCGAGGTCAGCGAGGTCGAGTACGCGGAAATCGAGACCGTCCCGGCGAGCGCTGTCGCCGCGCCGTTGATCGCGAGCGCGCCGGTGAGTTTCGAATGCCGGCTCGTCGAGGCGCTGGCGGTTGGTACTCACCAGACCGTGGTGTTGGGTGAAGTCGTCGTCGCGCACGTAAAAGACGAGTTCGTTTCTGACCTGGAGCGGATGCATTTCGATACGCCCGCAATGAAACTTGTCGGACGTATGCACGGATCCGGCACCTACTTGCGGAACACAGATCGATTCACCGTGCCGCGCCCGGCGTATGACCCGCAGCGGCTGACCGAACTACGCCGTACGAAGGACTGAAGGCACCGACCACGCCCTACGCGGGCCTGGTCGGTGCCTTCAATAAGTGACGCGTGGCTACAGTTCGATGCCCCAGTCGGCGACGACAGCATCATTCGACGAGCCCGCCGGCAACGGCCGGGTCGGGGTCGGCGGCACGGAACGCGAGAAGTGCGGTGCCGGCCCGGCCTGCGCCGCGCCGTCGAGCTCAATGATCGACCCGCGGGCACGCAGGTGCTCGTTGGCCGCAGCTTCTTCGTAATCCAGCACCGCGGTCACGCAGGCATCCGTGTCGGCGAAGTGCGCCGCCCACTCGTCCCGGGTGCGAGTGGCGAAGATGGCTGCCAGCTTCTGGGACATATCTGCCCACGTGCTCTGGTCCATCTGCTCAGGCAGATCCGTGAGTTCCAGACCCTTGACAAGGTCAGCGTAAAACTGGGGCTCGATCGCACCCACAGCGACGAACTTGCCGTCGGAACAGGTGTAGGTGCGGTAGAAGTGCGCGGCTCCATCAAGCAGGTTCGACTGGCGCGAGTTACGCCAGGCGCCCGAGGCGAGCAGCGACCAGATCGGCTGACCCAGCGAGCTGACGCCGTCCACGATCGCGGCGTCGACGACCTGCCCCTTGCCCGATGACTGCCGCTCGTAGAGCGCGGCGAGAATTCCCAGCACCAGATACAGCGAGCCACCGCCGAAATCGCCCACCAGGTTCAGCGGCGGAGCCGGGGGCGAGTCCGGAGTGCCCATCGCGTTCAGCGCGCCGGTGAGTCCGATGTAGTTGATGTCGTGCCCGACGGAGTTCGCCAGCGGACCATCCTGGCCCCAGCCGGTCATGCGTGCATAGATCAAACCGGGGTTGGACTCGGCGAAATCGTTCGGACCGTAGCCGAGCCGTTCGGTCACACCGGGGCGGAAGCCGTCAATCACGATGTCTGTCTTGGCGATGAGCGCCTTCACCAGCGCGAGGCCCTCGTCCGTCTTGACGTTCGCGGCGACAGAGCGCACGCCACGACGGCCCCACTCCACGGACCCTTGAGGGCCGACCTTCAGCCCACCCGAAGGACGTTCGACGCGTACGACGTCCGCGCCCAGATCGGCCAGCAGCATCGCGCCGTGCGGGCCGGGGCCGATACCGCCGAGTTCGACGACACGTAATCCTGTCAATGGGCCAGCCATATTCTCTCCTCAGAGTCGGTAGTGCATCAGGGTGGTCATATGTCGGCGGGTTTCGTCACGCCGAATCCCTCGCGACGTTACCGGCTCGCCGTACGCCTGGTGCCAAAGGGCTGAACCGATCGCTAGATTAGTTGCCATGAGCCCGTTGTTGCCCCGGTATGGCGATCGCTCCCTTGCCGAAGTGATGCCCGCGGTGCTCAGTGCGCTCGGAGTCCCGGTTCGGGAAGGGAAATCGGCAATCGTCGTACCGCCGTCGCGCGCGATCGCCGTCCTGCTCGTTGATGGTCTCGGAGCGCAGTTATTGCGGGAGAACGCCGCCGACGCGCCGTTCCTGAGTTCGCTGCGCGATATCGGCCCGCTCACGGTTGGATTCCCATCGAGTACGTCGATCGGGCTCACCACGCTTGGCACTGGTCGCACACCCGGCACGCACGGAGTCGTCGGGATCGCGATGCGCGCCGATGACGGCACGATGCTGGACACGCTCACGTGGAGTCGGCATGGCGAGAAGGGCCATGTGGATCTGCGGGAGCAACTCGTTCCCGAAGCCGTACAGTGCGAACAAACGATGTGGCAATACGCTAGTGAGCACGGCATTGAGACGTACGCGGTGGCGCCGCGAACGTTCGCAGGGTCGGGCTTGACCCGCGCCGCATTGCGTGGCACCACCTATCGCGGCACCCTGGCCATCGGTGACGTCGTCGCCGACGTGCACGCCGCGCTTCACGGCACGGGCCGTCGTCTGTGCTACGCGTACCACGCCGATCTCGACCTGATGGGTCACGTGCATGGCCCGGGATCGGCCCCATGGCGCGCGCAGTTGCGGATGGTTGATCTGCTCGCCGAACAGATCGCGACATCGTTGCCGACCGATGCGCAGCTGCTCATTACCGGCGACCACGGAATGGTCACTATCGACGATCGCCTCGATGCGGATGTCCTCCCTGAATTGCGCGCTGGGGTGAGCGCTCTCGGCGGAGATCCTCGCTCACGGCACGTGTACGCCGAGCCCGGTGCCGCTGTGGATGTTCTCGCCGCGTGGCGCGCCACTCTGGGTGAACGTGCGTGGGTGCTCTCGCGCCAGGAGGCGTTGGCTGAAGGTTGGTTCGGTCCATCTACACCGGCGGTGCGGGGCCGCATCGGTGATGTCGTCGTGGCGATGCGCGGAACGTCGGCGGTTGTGCGTTCGCGCGCCGAACCGCTACTGGCGAAACTCGACGGACAGCATGGCTCCTTGACCGAGGCCGAGCAGTTGGTCCCTTTGTTGCATGCGTTGCCCGAATGAGGGCGCTGCTACGTAAGGCCGGCGACGCGGTGCTGCGTTTTGAGCAGTCCAGTTTCGGGGGACTGTCGACCGGCGGGATCATCGCCGCGCTCCTAGGCCTGTTCGCGTCGCTCTCGCCGTCGATCCTGCCGAGGCCCTGGGTTATGCAGGGCATCATCAGCGGATTGGTGCTGACGTTGTTCTATCCGCTCGGCGTCCTCGTCGAATGGATCGTGCGACGTATCGCCGGCGCCATCGACTTTCAGTACTCGATTTCGCCCGGAGCCAAGCGAGTGCTGTCCATCGGCTGGTTTCTGCTCACGGCCGCGGTGTACCTGAGCGCCCAAGCGATTAGCCTCGGTTGGCAACGCGAGAGTGCCGCGCTGGTCGGCGCTCCGGAGCCGGGCGCTGATTACGTGCTCGGCAGTTTGCTGATGACGTCGCTCGTGTTCCTGGTGATCATGACGATTTATCGCGGGATTCACTGGGCCGTGCTGCGCGCTGACACGCTCGGGCGCCGACTGCTCCCTGCGGCGGTATCCCGGAGTTTGGCAACGCTTGTCGTTCTGGTGCTCGCCGTTGTGCTGGTCGACCGGTTGGTGCTGGTGAACATCATCCAGGTAGCCGAACAGCGCGACGGATCACCTCCGGAGGGCGTCAGCGCCCCCACCTCTTCGTTGCGTAGCGGTGGGCCGGGCTCCAACGAGTCGTGGGCGTCGCTGGGCACCGAAGGCGCGCAATTCGTTTCCCGCGGGCCGACGGCAGCCGAGATCTCGGAGGTTACTGGCGAACCTGCGATCGAGCCGATCCGCGCGTACGCCGGACTGGGGGATTACGACTCGGATCAATCAGTTGATGCCGACCTGCTCTCCGCGGTCGCGGACGACGTCGTTGGTGAGCTCGAGCGGACGGGGGCGTTCGATCGCGCCGCGATTCTGGTCTACACGACCACGGGAACGGGGTGGGTCAACGAATGGCATGCGGCCGCCTTCGAGTATTTGGAAGGAGGGGATACGGCGATCGCCGCGATGCAGTATTCGCGCTTCCCGTCGGCATTAGCGTTGCTGACAGATACACAGACGCCGCAGTTAGCTGGGCAGTTGTTGTATTCGGCCGTCGCCGACAAGTTGGATGACCTCCCCGAGGATTCGCGTCCGAAGTTGTATCTCGGTGGGGAGTCGTTGGGCGCCTTTGGTGGTCAATCAACATTCTCCACGCCGCAGGCTCAGCTCGCCGGAGTGGACGGCGCAGTGTGGTCAGGTACGCCGGGGTTCACGCCGCTGCATTCCGCGCTCACCGCCGAACGGATGCCTGGGTCGACAGAGGTCAACCCAGTCATCGATAACGGCCGACACTTTCGGTTCGCGGCCCGGCAAGCTGAACTCGTTGCCGACCAGTACGGACGCCCGTTGGGGCCGTGGCTGGAGCCGCGTGTGCTGTACCTGCAGCATCCATCAGATCCGGTGGTGTGGTGGAGCATGGATCTCCTGTTCAATTCTCCGGACTGGATCGATGAGCCTCCGGGCGCCGATGTCACGGGCCAAGTCTCGTTCACTCCGATAGCGACCTTGCTGCAGATCAGCGCCGATATGGCGGTCGCTACGAACGTCGATTCAGGTCATGGGCACGTTTATCACGAGGAACTGGTTCCGGCGTGGGCCGCGGTCCTGGGTCAGGATCCGACTGAGGATTATTCGAAGGTGGAGATGGCGGTGTGTGCGGAGATACGACCGCTGGATCCTGCGTTGTGTGATCCAGCGCAGATAGGCGACTAGCGCCCCTGCAACGATGGCGGTTTCAGGAGCCTAGAACGGTGGGTGGGTCGCGATGCGGGTCGCGATCGCGGCGAGCCCATTGAGCGCCCAGTGCATACCCATCGGCGCCAGCAGCGATCCGGTACGTCGGCGCAACCAGATGAACCCGAGGCCGGCAACCGAGGTGGCGGCGACGACACCGAGGATGCTGACGACCTGCGCCAGCGGACCGGTCCCGAGCAGGGTGGCGAGCCCGGTGTTGCCAGAGGTCATCGCGCCCGTGGTGAGCACGTGCCACGCACCGAACGCGAGCGCCCCGACGATGTAGGCGCCGCGCTCACCAAGGTGCTCGGTCAGGGCGCCGTCGAGGACTCCGCGGAAGGCGAGTTCCTCGGGGATCACCGTGGTGAGCGGGATCAGGATGAGAGCCGCCATCGCGACGTCCGAGGCATCGGCGTACCTGTTGTCATGGAAGAACTGGGCAGTTTGCGGGATCAGCAGCGCGATCGCTAGGACCGCTGCGGTGATTCCGGCGCACCACAGTGCTACCCGCAAACCGTGCCGTGCGTGGTCGCGATGTACGCCGAGCGCTCGACTACGTAGCCCGCTGGCCCAGGCGGCGGCAGCCAGCAGTGCCGCGCCGAGCGGAATCACGATCTTCGCGTCCAGGTCGAACAGGTGCGCCGTGATGTTGAGTGCGGCCAACGCCACAAGCACCATGCCCGTACGGGCAGCGGCCCGCGATCGCGCCCATTTCGGTAGCCGTTGCTTGAGCGCCCAGCCGCCTGTAGCGACTCGATGCGCGAGGCGGCTGGCGCGGCGCGACAACGGGTGTGTGTCGGTAGGCGTGGTGGTCAGCGATGACTCAGTCAACAAGGCTCCAGCGGGCGTGGATAGGCAGCATGAACGGCTGAACGGAACTGTAATCCGTGCCGTGTGAGGCCCGTATCTGACTTCGGACATCGGGAGTATGGCGCGCGACACGGGTGCTGCTCCCGTTCGGCGCCGTGCCGCACTACGCAGCTGTGTGGTCGGCGAGTGTGGGGTCGGCGTTGCTGTACGCGGCGTTGGTGTAGTCGTCGAGCAGTCTGGTGGTGCGCGTGAAGGCTGCGCGTTCGTGAGGGTTGGGTATGTGGGCTGCGAGCAGGGCGATGAGTTCGTCGGCGGGGTCTAGTCCTTCGGCCTCGTCGTTGTTTGTTGCCGGGGGTGTGGTGCTGAGCGCGGCGCGCGATTGCGTGGTCGCGTGTTCGATCTGATGGTGATCGGGTATTGCGATCCGCGTGTTGAGGACGGGGCGTTGGTGGGGATCGATCCATGGTGGTGGGATCCACCAGGGTAGGCCGTTGATGATGTGTGCGCGCCATCCGGATTCTTCGAAGTGTCGGTGATGGTGTCGGCACATGAGGGTGAGGTTGTTGAGGTCTGTGGTGCCGCCGTTCCACCAGGGTTTTATGTGGTGTCGTTCGCAGCGGTCGGGGGTGGCTTGGCAGGTCGGGAATGAGCAGCCGTGGTCTCGGGCGATGAGTGCGTGAGTCTGATTCTCGGTCGCGATGCGACGGGTGCGCCCGAACGCTACGATGCCACCGGTGTCGGTGATCCACGTGGGGATCAGCATTGCTTCGTGCGCGAGGTGTGTGAGGTCGTTGATGGTGATCCGGTCGCCGCCGGAGATGGTGCCGATCGCTGCCCAGTCGTGTGTGTCGTGGCTGGGGTCGTTGTTCGCGTGGAGGGCGGTGAGTAGGTCGTTGAGGTTGACGGTCAGGTGCACGGTGGCGGGAGTGCCTCCGGTGGCCGGTACACCGCCGGCGGTGGCCAGTAGGTATTGCAGGGCTTCGTTGAGTCCGTCGTGGGTGCGTTGTTCATAGCTGCGGGTGTCGCGGGTGCGGTCTTCGGCGGGGTGTGGTGCGCTATAGGGGCCGATGGCTGCCTCGAAGCGGGCTTTTAACTCTCGGGTGAGAAAGCCGTGAATGCGGTACGTGCCGTCGGCGCGTTCGGTGCTGATGTTGATTGCGCGTCGCGCGTGCGCGAGGTGACCTCGGGGGAGGCGCCCGTCGGGGGCGAGGACGTCGTCGATTTTTTGTGCGACGCGGTGTAGGTCGTTGGTGCCCATGCCGTGGGCGTGGTGCACGAGTGTCTGTTCTGCTGTGGTGCGGTCGGCAGGTTCGAGGTCGGCGTTGGTGCGTAGGCGGCGCATGGCGGTGCTGATGATGTCGACTTGGTCGCGAGAGAGTTCTCCGGCGCGTACTGCTGCCGCGAGCGTGGGCAGGTTGGGTGAGCCTTCGCCGGCGCTGAAGGAGTTGGTGGGAAGTATGTGGTCGGCGCGGCGGGCGCGTGCGCGCGCTTCTGCGGGCCGGATCCGCAGCAGTTGTGCGAAGGCGTGCGCGGTGCTGGATGTGCACGTGTACTTGCCGAGTTCTTCGAGTAGCCCGGCTTCGTACAGGTGGCTTTCGATGATGATGCATCGGGCCTGCTGAGACTCGAGCTCCCGAGCGAGCGCGATCAGTCCCTCGGGGCCAAGGGCGCCGAAGTCGCCGCGGTCGCCGACCGCGATCAACGCATCAACAGCCGCCGCCATCTGGTCGAGTGCCGAACCGATTTCCGAAGCGAGCGATTCAGCCGCACCAGCCAGGGGTGAAGACCGATCGTGGCTGGCGCTGATGGCCAGCACGTCCGCGGAGACGTACCGCGCGTGATGCGACTCCAACACGACCAACCTCCCTCAGCGAATCCACGGTTCAAAGTACTGATCTCATCGTACACATGTTCGAATCATGATGCATTAGTTGTAACTCCCGTCCTGGAGTACACCTCCGGTGATCGCCGTCGAGCGGTTCGAAACTATGTGGACAGCAGAGGTTCGAGTCGCGCGAGATAACTCTTGATGAGCGCCAGCGCGTCACGCTCAGATAGCTGTCGCGCCATCAATAGCGACGCGACCCCATGCGCTAGTCCCATCACCTCAAGTGCGAGTCGGCGCGCGATGGTTGCGGTGAGATCGGGCCGCAGGATGTCGGCAAGTTCATCTGCGAGCCCGCTCAGGTGGGACTGATATGCCTGGCCGGCGACCCCTGGATCCGAGATCGACAGTGCCTCTAGGGAAACTCCTAGGCGATGGAAGTCCTCGCTGACTGTATCGGTCGGCAACGCCTCGTCGAAAAACAGCTTGATCACGTCAAGTGGCGCCTTGCTGCCCTCGTGTTGGACGCGAGCCCGCCACCGTTGGACGCTCTTCTCGGCCAGGCGCTCGAGAGTCGCGCTGAGAAGTTCGTCTTTCGTGTTGCCGTAGTACTGGACGAGTCTGAGTGACACGTCTGCTTCCGCGGCCACGGCTCTCATGGTGACGGCGTTGATCCCGCCGCGGGCTAGAAGCCGCTCTACGGCTTCCATGATCTGCGCTCTGCGTTCCTGTTCCGACATACGACCCCCCTCGCCGTAACGATGATACATTCGTATCAACTGATACGTGCGTATCAAGGAGGGGTATGCCATCTCCGTCGCAACGACTCGCTTTGTGTGCGTCGTGTCTGGCCCAGCTGATCGTCGTGCTGGATGTGTCCGTGGTAAACGTGGCCTTGCCCTCGATCCAAGTAGACCTCGGGCTAGGGCGGGTCTCTGCGTCGTGGGTGGCGATGGCCTACAGCCTCGGATTTGCCGGATTGCTCCTCGTGGGAGCGCGCCTGGCGGACGTTGTGGGGGTCGCCAGGTTGCTCGCCTGGAGCGTCTTCGCCTTCGCCTTGGCGAGCCTGGTCGGGGGCCTGGCGACGGAGGGGTGGGTACTCATCTCGGCCCGTGCTGCGCAGGGCATCGCGGCCGCTGCGGTGTCTCCGGCGACGTTTACCCTGTTGACGATTACCTACTCCCAGGGGACCGAGCGTACGCGGGCCATCGCAATCTGGACCGCAGTGAGCCTGGCTGGTGGCGGGCTGGGCAACATCGCCAGCGGGATTCTCACCGAGTTCATTTCGTGGCGTGCCACGCTACTGATCAACCTGCCCATCGGTGCCGGCGTCATCATCTCCGCGTTTGTGCTTCATCGGCGAGCAGTCGATCGACGTGCCTCGGGTCGCATCGACTTGATCGGCGCAATATTGACGTCCGCTGCGTTCGCGTGTGCCACTTATGCGCTGTCCGTGGCCGGTGAACCCACCCTGAGTGCGGCTGCGATTGCGGCAGGATCGGTGGCGGTCGTGCTGTTCGTCCTGTTGGTCATGCAGCAGCGCCGAACGCTCGAAAAACTTGTACCGGATGATCTCGTCGGCGATCGGGTCATCGTCCTGGGAAACATCGCGACGGCGTTGACTGGCGCATGCTTCCAGATCGCTCTGTGGTACTTCCTGACCTATCGGTTTCAGACCCGATTCGACTTCTCGCCGACGCAAGCCGGTGTCGCCTTCGTCCCACTGACAGTGATCATGCTGGTTGTGAACTTGTGGGTCACGCCGCGCCTGATGAAGCGGCGCGCACCCCGATCGCTAGTTGCGGCAGGTGCGGCGATTGCGGTCCCGGGCTTGATCTGGCTCGCAGCCTTCGACGAGGGAGCCTTGGCCATCACCGTCCTGGTGCCTACCGTCGTTGTCGGCATCGGCGGTGGCTTGGTGAACACACCATTGGCCACGCTCGTCACCGCAGGGGTCCGACCCGAGCACGCTGGTGCGGCGTCCGGCCTGATGAATACCGCAAAGCAGTTCGGCGGTGCGATCGGTGTCGCTGTGGCAAGCGCGGGCACGGTCATCACGGGTGCCGACAGAATCGCGTTCCTCGTCATGGCGGTGGCTGTCCTCGCCGTTCTTGCCATGGCGGCCGCGATCAAAGTGGACCGCGACGGATTTCCGCGTGAAACGACGCCGCCGGCTAAGACTTAACCACCCCACGGTCCTTGCGTCGCGATTGGGCAAGCGATGCTGTGACAGTTATATGCAGATCGCATACAGTTGCGATCGTGGATAACGCATTGGAAGAGGCCATCAACGAGTGGCACGAGGCCGTGAACTCCGGTGATCTGCAATGGTCGGCGACGTCAGTTTCAGACCCGGTTGTCGTACTCGGACCGAAAGGTGCAGGGCCGATTTCGGCGAGTCAGTTCGCTGAGTGGGTTCAGCGATCAGGTATTCAACTGATACCCCGGTCGTGGCATCCGATCAGTGACCGACTGATGGTCGTTGAACAAGACGCCGCTTGGCCGCAGAACCAAGCGCCGACGCGCGTCGCGACGGTGTTTCGGGTGACAGGTGCGAAGGTCACGGCCGCCCTACGGTTGCCGGATCTGCGCTCAGCGCTGGAGTTGGCGTACGTCTGCCGCGAGATGGCCGCGACAGAATGAACGCTCCGGGTCCCGGTGAGGTCTTGTTCGGCTTCGTTCGGTACTGGTCGCGGCGCGCCAGGTCGGGCGATCGGTCTGTCGCCGAACAGGGACGGTTGGTCCTCGCGACCGAGTCGGTGGCGGGGCTGCTCAGCCGTGGCGAGCGTGCGAGCGTGAACGCCGTCGCCGATGAGATCGGCGTTGACCAGAGCGTGGCCTCTCGTTTGATGAGAAACGCAGCCGATGCGGGCTACGTGACGATGACCAAGGCGCCGTCAGATGGGCGCGGACGCGAGGCGACGGTCACACCAAAGGGGCGCACCGTCATCCGTCAGGCGCACGAATGGCAGGAACGAGTGTTCGACGAACTGACGGTTGGTTGGAGTCAGCAGCGACGTGACGATTTCCAGGCCGCATTAGCCGAGCTGATCGAGCGGTCGCGCGCGATCGATACGCGAGTCACACACATGACGCGATGAGGGGGTGTGCGCCGGAGTCGGCGTACACCCCCTCATGGGCGGAACAGGGCGTTACTTGGCGCCTTGACCGTCGTCGATCTTCACGATGGTCCCAGTGACAGCCTCCGAAGCAGGGGAGACCAGGAACAGCAAGGTGCTGTCCATCTGCGGCGGCTGGGCGATCCGCTTGCGCGGTGTCGCGGCCGCCAGGTCGCCCTGGCGCTCGAGCATGCCGTCCATCATCTCGCTGGCGAACATGCCGGGTGCGATGCCGTTCACGTTGATGTTGAACTTCGCCCACTCGGCCGACAGTGCTTCGGTCATCCGAACGATGCCGGCCTTGGTGATCGAATACAGCGCCGCGCCGTTGCCGTTGTAGCGGAACGCGCCCATCGAGGAGATGTTCACGATGCGTCCGCCGCGCTTCTCCGCGATCAGCCGGCGAGCGAACTCGGCGGCCAGAATGAACGGCGCGCGCAGGTTCGTGTCAAAGACGGCGTCGATGAGTTCGACCGGCATCTTCGTGACGTACTGCGCGTCCGGAATACCTGCGTTGTTGACCAGAATGGTCGGCGTGCCGACGGCGTCGACCGCGGCCTGATACGCGGCGAAAATCGAGTCGGTGTTGGTGGCATCCATCTCGATTGCGACAGCGTTGCCGCCGGCGCCCTTAATGTCAGCGACCAATTCGTCGAGGCGATCCTTGCGGCGCGCTGTCGCGACGACGGTCGCGCCGGCGGCAGCCAGCGTCTGGGCGAACCGACGGCCTAGTCCGGAACTCGCACCGGTGACGAAGGCGACGTCGCCGGTGAGGTCCGCGCTGTTGTTGGGCAGCGGGAAGTTGCTCATACCAATACTCCAATGAAAGTGTTGATCGCCGGTTGCCGGACTACTTCGGGGGCATCCGGATCGCGCCGTCGAGTCGGACGACCTGACCATTGAAGTAGACGTTGCGGTTGAGCTCGAGAACGAAGGATGCGAACTCCTTCGGGTTGCCCAAACGCTTCGGGAACGGCACCGACTTCTCCAGGTTGGCGAAGACCTCGGGTGCGCGATCGCCGACGGCGAGCATCGGCGGGGTGGCGAAGATGCCCGGCAGGATCGTGTTGGCGCGGATGCCGAAGTTCATCAGGTCGCGAGCCAGCGGCAACGCCAGACCAGCGACGCCCGCCTTGTTCGAGCCGTAAGCGATCTGGCCGATCTGAGCATCCTGAGCAGCGACCGAACCGGTCAGCGTGATGCAGCCGCGCTCGCCGTCCTCAAGCGGCTCCAGCGACGCCATGCCGAGCGCGGCAAGCGAGGCCAGTCGGTATGACGCGACCAAGATCCCGTTGGCCGAGTAGGCGTAGTCCTCGGTGGAGAAGCGGGTGAGCTCGCCGGTCTCGCGGTTCTTGGAGAGGGTCTTGCCGCCGCGGGAGGTCTGTGCGCAGTGCACCAGAATGCGCTCCTGGCCGTTCGCTGCGCGCGCTTCCTCAAAGCCATCGATGACGCTCTGCTCATCGGTGACGTTCACCTTGTGGAAGGTTGCGCCGATCTCGGCTGCGACGGCTTTGCCGCCTTCCTCGTTCATGTCGAAAATCGCGACCTTGACGCCCTGTTCCGCGAGTGCGGTGGCGCTGGCCCGTGCGAGACCGGACGCGCCGCCGGTGACGACCGCCGAAACGCTGCTGTCGAGCTTCATGAATCCTCCGTTGTTCCTTAGTTCGCAGTGCTATGAATCCAGTACCTGCAGGTTAGACTGAGTGCTCGCTCAATGTCATCCCGGATCGGATCTACGGATGGGCGACACCCGAAGCCGTTGGACCTCTCGGTACAGAAACGCGATAAAGTCGCCGTATGCTTGAATCGCTCGGTCTCGCCGATGACGTTACGGACCAGCCCGCAGCATTGCCTACGACGGCCCGCGGGCGTCGGCGTCGCGAGGCGATTGTCGATGCAGCGACCGAAGTGATGCACGCGAACGGAATCTTTCAGTCCAGTCTCGACGAAGTGCTTGACCGCGGCGGAGCTGGGAAGTCCCAGCTGTACCACTACTTCGGGGGCAAGCAGGAGCTCATTCGTGCGGTCATCGAGCGCCAGCTCGAGAACGTGCTGGCCACCGAGCCGACGTTCGATTCGGTACGGACGTGGCGCGGCCTCGAGCAGTGGCGTGACGCGTTCCTCGCGCGGCACGCCACAGAATCTGGGCCGCTGGGATGTCGACTGGGCAAGTTCGCCGGCGAGTTGGACAACGATGAGGCATTACGCCCGGTATTGGTGGCGGCGTTCGAGGAATGGCGCTCGCATATGACCGCCGCGTTCGCTCGGATACAGGCGCGCGGAGAACTGCGCGTGGACGTCGATCCCGAGACGATGTCGAAGTCACTGATGGCGGCGATCCAGGGCGGACTTTTGCTGGGTCGGCTGCGGCGTGACGTCGATGCGTTGACTCACTCGATCGAGATGGCTTTTGGGTATCTCGGTACGTTCCGGGTCTAGGCGCTGCATGGAGTCGGTCACAACCGGCGGTCAGACTGGTTCAAATCTGTACCGCTTGGTACGCTTTGATGGTTAATCACGGCAACACGGTTGCCCCGTTGCAGAAGGGTGTTGAGTCATGACGAAGTCTTCGTACGCTCCGCCCATGCCCAAGCAGCCCGCGTTGACCGTGCGTCGCACGATCGACTTCATGCGCACCTGCACCTGCACCTGTTGCCGCTAGTATCCAGGCCCTGTTGAGGGGCTGGATGCGACGATGGAGTCCTGACCTCCGCGATTGATTCGTGCGGATCTGAGACTCATTCCGTCGCCACCGCAGTTAAACCCGCCGCCGCGCAACCGCGGCTCGCGATCTGTTACTTCTGCGCGCTGTCCCACTTTCCTGGTCAGCCTAAAGTTCTCAAGGAATACCTAGCGAATGAATCGCTTCAAACTCAAAGTGCTCGCGCTTGTCACTGCCGTCGTGGCATTGGTGAGCGCCTGTGGTGTCGCTGGTGCGACAAGCTCGACGCCGGGACACCTGAACTGGGGGTGGGTTCTGCCCACGTCCTGGGATCCGGTCTCGTCCACCGCGGGTACCGACGTACACGCGCTGTCGATGGTGTACTCGGGTCTGACCAAGCTCGACCCAGCGGGTAAAGCCGTTCCTGACGCTGCCGAATCGTGGGAATACAACGATGACGGCACAGCCGTAACGTTCACTTTGCGGCCGGATCAAACCTTCCAGGACGGAACTGTTCTCGACGCCGCTGCGGTCAAGGCGAGCTTGGAACGGGGCCGGGACGCTGAGTACTCAACCAAACGAGCCCAGCTAGAAGTGATCGAGAGCATCGACGTGCTGTCGCCGACGGAGGTTCAGCTGAACCTGAGCCGACCGGACTATCAGATCCCGGACCTACTGTCCGGCCTGACCGGTTTCCTGGTGAGCCCGACCGCTTTCGAGGCCGACGCGGAGGCGTTAGCAACGCAGCCGGTGGGTAGCGGGCCGTTCGAAGTGACGTCGTACACCCCGGGCTCAGAGGCCGAACTGAAGAAGTTCGATGGCTACTGGAACGCCGATCACATCTTTATCGACTCGATCACGCACAAGGAGCCGGCGGACGCTGCCGTCATCGTCGCGGGTTTGCAGTCAGGGCAGTACGACGTCGTAGAAATCCCGCCCTCGCAGGTCGAGGCCGCCGAGGCTGCCGGGTTCGACGTCGAGGTGAACCCCGCGCTGACCGTGCGCACCCTCGATGTCAACAACACGGTCGCGCCGTTCGACGACCCGAAAGTGATGGAAGCGATCAACTATGCGCTCGATCGGCAGGCGCTGATCGACACCTCTGCATTCGGGTACGGCGAGCCGACCGTGCAACCATTCCCCGAAGGTCACATCGGCTACAACCCAGATATTGCTGATCTGTACCCGCATGACATAAAGAAGGCCAAGGAGTTACTGGCCGAAGCCGGTTACCCTGACGGTATTGAGATTCCGCTGACGACGTACGACACCAGCGGTCTAGCCGAGCAGATTCAGGCCCAGTTGCTCGAAGCCGGTATCAAGGTCGATATCAAGACCATCACCCGCGCCCAGGCGTCGCAGACCATTTACATCAAGCGGGATGCACCGCTCGCGCTGGATTACTTCGCCGGTCGTGAATCGCCAGCCCAAGCGCTCGAGGTGCTCTTCGGCCCGGACGGGTTGATGAACCTTGGACGTAACGCTCCGGAAGAAGTCTCCGCCGGGATCAACGCCGTCTCGACCACGCCGACGGACGATCCGTCTTACGAGCAGGTACTGCACGACGCAGTCGATACCGCGGTGACTTCGATGCCGAACGTGTTCCTCTTCGCCTGGCCGCGCATCTTTGCGATCAGCCCCGGAGTGAAGGACTTCACGCCGTACATCGGCCCGCATCGTTGGGAAGACGTCAAGGTGGTCGGATCATGACCACGGCAACGGTTCAAAACACGACGTCGGCCGCACGGCGGCCGGTCAGCAGAACCTTGATCGCGGCAGCCAAAGGGCTCGGCACGGTGGTCACGGTGTTGCTGCTAGCCAGTTTCGCCACATTCGCGATGGGGGCGATTGCAGGTAGCAGCCCGGGCGCGGTCGCGCTCGGCAGCGATGCCACCCCCGAGGCGATAGCGGCGTTCGACGCCAGTGTCGGATTCGATCGACCGCTGTTGGTGCGGTACTTCGACTGGCTCGGCTCGGCCCTGACCGGCGACCTCGGCACCTCCTGGTTCACCGGGATCCCGGTCACCGACTCGCTCGCCGACCGACTCCCCGTCAGCCTGGCGCTGGCTGGGTTCGCGCTACTGATCGCGATCGTGGTTGGTGGCCTCGCCGGCGTGATCGCCGGCACCCGCCCGCGTTCGGCCGTCGACCGCGGCATCACCTTGGTCTCGGGCGCGCTGTCCACGCTGCCGCCGTTCGTCGCCGGAATCGCGCTTATCGTGATCTTCTCGGTCGGCCTGGGCTGGATGCCGTCGGGTGGCTACATGTCGATCGACGCCGGATTCGGCACCTGGTTAAGTTTCCTTGTGCTCCCCGCGATCGCGCTGAGCCTGGACGCTGCTTGTGAGATCACCCGCCAGTTGCGCACCGGCATCGTCGCGGCGATGGAGGAGAACTACGTGACCGGCGCGGTCGTGCGTGGTCTCACCCCGCGACGGATCATGTTCGGTCACGTGCTGCGTAACGCCGCCGGCCCTGCACTGGCGGTGATCGGCCTGCACATTCCCCGGTTGATCGGCGGCGCCGTCGTCACCGAGGCAGTGTTTGTGCTGCCCGGCATCGGTGATTTGGCCCGAGACGGTGCGATGCAGGGTGATGTTCCGGTCGTGCAGGGCGTGCTGCTGGTGGCTCTGGCGCTCGTGCTGATCTGCAACGCTGCCGTCAACGTACTGCTCGAGCGGTTGCGCCCAAGTTCCTCGAGGGGGGACTCATGAGCTCGTTTACACGTTCGGTGCGCGGTAACCGCGCGGCGCAGGCCGCGCTGGTCGTCCTGACTTTCATCGCATTCCTGGTCGCGTTCGGTGGCCTGATTGCGCCGTACGATCCGCTGCAGCAAAGCACTGCCGTGTTGCAGGGACCCAGCGGCGCACACTGGTTGGGCACCGATCACCTCGGCCGCGACACCCTGTCGCGGCTGCTGGAAGGAAGCCGAATCTCGGTGCTGGGTGCGCTCGAGGCCACGGCAGTCGGTGTTGTCCTCGGTGCCCTTCCAGGGTTGCTATCGGTGTACGTCGGACGGACCGCCGAGTGGATTCTGCTGCGAGTGATGGATGCGGTGCTGTCGCTGCCATTCATCATCGTCGCGATCGCGGTCTCCGGGCTCGCTGGCGGGGGAATGCAGCCGGCGATGATCACCGTCGGTGTGTTGTTCACCCCCACGTTCTTCCGGATCGCGCGCTCGGCGACTCTCGGCCTTCGTCGCGCCGGGTACGTCGAGGCGGCCGAACTGTTCGGTTCGTCGACGACCCGGATGGTTCTTACCCACATCTGGGGCAAAGTCACCACCCCGATCGCGGTCGCCGCGGCGAGCACGACCGGCGCCGGACTGCTGATCGTGTCGTCGTTGCAGTTCCTAGGAATCGGCGTGACTCCGCCCGCGCCTACCTGGGGCGGAATGCTTGCCACCGACCTGACCTACTTGCACCACGCGCCGTTCGCGCCACTATGGCCGGCAGCGCTGATCATGCTCACCGTGGGCGCCCTGAACATCCTCGCGGACGCCATTCGCGAAGACAGCCCCACGACCCGTTCATCGCGCAAGAAGAAGGAGCGTGCCCGTGTCGACGCTAACTGAAACCCACGCCAACAGTGACAACGCCGCAGAGGCCGGCCGTGACCCGTTGCTGCGGATCGACAACCTCACCATCGGCACCGCCGACAAAGAACTGGTACACGGCGTCTCCTTCGAGGTCGGCAAGGGCGAGATCGTCGGCGTCGTAGGCGAATCCGGCAGCGGTAAGACGCTGACCTGCCGTGCGGTTCTAGGTCTGTTGCCAGGGGCCACGCGCGTCACCGGCGGCACCATCACGCTCGGCGATCAGGACGTGGCGCGATTCAGCGACAAACAATGGTTGGACGTGCGCGGACGACGGGTCGGTGCGGTGTTCCAGGATCCGGCCTCTTACCTGAACCCCTCGCTGACGATCGGTCGCCAGATCGCCGAAGTTCTCAAGCACACCAGCGATGTGGACCGCCATGAGATCCACGCGCGCTCTGTGGAACTACTCCATTCGGTTGGCCTGCGCGATACAGACCGAATCCTGAAGCAGCACCCGTTCGAACTTTCTGGCGGGATGTTGCAGCGGGCGCTTCTGGCAGTCGCGATCGCCGGAGAGCCGGAGTTGCTGATCGCTGATGAAGCGACTACGGCACTCGACGTGACGGTCCAGGCGGAGGTCCTCGACCTGCTGGAGAAGTTGCGGGTGGAGAAGGGGATGGCGATCCTGCTGGTATCGCACGACCTGGCACTGGTCGCAGAGCGCACGGATCGCGTGGCGGTGTTCTGCGACGGCCTGAAGGTCGAAGAGGGACCGACCGCACACGTAATCGCAAACCCGCAGCACGAGTACACGGCCGAGTTGCTCGCCGGAGCCCGGACAGTCGTCGGCCGCACCGACGGAGAGGTGTCCGCCTCGGGGGACGTCGTACTCGACGTTTCGCATCTGGACGTATCGCTCGGTCGCGGAAGCAAGCGGCGACAAATCCTCAACGGCGTGGACTTGCAAGTGCGTACCGGCCAGATTGTCGGACTCATCGGCGAAACCGGTTCGGGTAAGACCACGCTCGCGCGCAGCGTGCTGGGTCTGGCGAAGTCCAGTCGCGGTGAGCTCTCGATCGGTGGCTCGAATGTCACTTCGATCAAGGGTCGGTCACGACGGGCGTGGCGTCG
This sequence comes from Cumulibacter soli, assembly GCF_004382795.1. Classification (NCBI taxonomy): domain Bacteria; kingdom Bacillati; phylum Actinomycetota; class Actinomycetes; order Geodermatophilales; family Geodermatophilaceae; genus Cumulibacter; species Cumulibacter soli. Next base: position 73,677 of record NZ_SMSG01000008.1, read on the forward strand.
CACCGGAACGGTGCAGTACGTGTTCCAGGATCCATTGCGCGCGCTTGATCCCGATATGACCGCGCGGCAGAGCATTGCCGAACCGCTGGTGATCGCCAAGGAATCGGGTATCGCCGACCGGGTGACCGAGGTTCTGCGCGCAGTCCGGCTGGATCCAGATCTCGCCGATCGCAAGCCTGCCGAGCTTTCCGGAGGTCAGCGGCAGCGCGTGTGCATCGCCAGGGCGTTGATCACCAACCCGTCGCTGCTGATTTGCGATGAGCCGGCGAGCGCGCTGGATGCTACGAACCGCAACCACATCCTGACGTTGCTGGACGATCTGCGCCGCACGCGCGAGATCGGCATCCTACTTATCTCGCACGACCTCGGCACGCTAGAAGGCCTCGCCGACGAAGTCGCGGTGCTGTACCACGGCAGCGTGGTCGAGTCCGGGCCGACGAGCGAGGTCTTCGCTGCACCATCGCACCTCTACACTCAACTACTCCTGGCGAGCACTCCCCATCTCGACGGTGCGCCCGTCGATTCTGATCGTCGATCCGCACTTCGCCGCGAAGTCGACTCGAAGCACCTGGAAGGAATCGCAAAATGAGCAACATCGAAGTACTCGGAATGGTTGGCACCCGCGAAGAGTCGGAGGCGATGGCTGCCGATACTGAAGACGGTATCGATGTCGATTACCTCCGCCGTTTCGCAAAAGCGCACGATGAGGCCGGTTTCGACCGCGTGCTGATCGGCTACAGTTCCACCTCGCCAGACGGCATGGCTGTGGCCGCCGATGTGCTGAACCAGACGAAGAAGCTCGGCGTGCTCATCGCCCACCGCCCCGGTTTCGTTACCCCCACGCTTCAGGCCCGCAAGGTTGGAACGCTTGATCAGCTCTCCGGCGGCGGCCGAGTGGCGATCCACCACATCTCCGGTGGTAGCGACTTCGATCAGCGCCGCGACGGCGACTACATCGACAAGGAAGCGCGTTACCGGCGTACTGCGGAGTTCATTCAGGTGCTCCGCCAGACTCTGGACTCGACCGAGCCGTTCGATTACGAGGGCGAGTTCTACAAGTTCGACCAGGCCTACAGCACCGTGCGTCCGGCATCGCCGGCGGGCATTCCGATCTACTTCGGCGGCCAGTCGCCGATTGCGGTCGAGGTCGGCGCCAAACACACCGATGTGTTCATGCTCTTCGGCGAGCCGCTGGAGCAAACGGCCGAGCGGATCGCAGTGATCCGGGCCGAAGCGGAGAAGTACGGCCGCACGGTCGAGTTCAGCCTTTCGACTCGCCCGATCGTCGCCGATACCGAGGATGGCGCATGGAAGCGTGCACAGGAGTTGTACGACGCCGCCGCGGCGCGTGTGCCTGATGCGCCCACCAAGGCACTCTGGGCGCCGGGGGCGTCGAACGCAGCGGTGTCGGCGCAACGCCTACAAGAATTGGCCCACGCGCAGGACGTGTACGACGAGCGGCTATGGATGGGCATGACCAAACTCGCTGGCCCAGGGGGCAACTCCACCGCGCCGGTAGGCACCGTCGAACAGGTCAGCGAAGCGCTGCTGAAGTACTACGACCTCGGCGTCACGAAGTTCCTGATTCGCGGTTTCGACCCACTCAACGACGTCATCGAGTGGGGTGAGGGCCTCGTCCCAGCGCTTCGCGCCGGTGCGCAGAACCGCCTGGCGGTGGGCGTGTGAGCGACGCCGTCAAGGTCGTCGGGATCGTCGCTAGTCCGAGTGAAGGCGGGCGGACGACGGCGGCGGTGGCGGGAATTCTCGCCGGCGCAACGAAAGCAGGCGCCGAAACCCGAATCATCGAACTGGCCAGCGCCGAGCGCTCGGTAGCGATCGAGGCGATCGACAGCGCCGACGCTGTGGTCTTCGGCAGCCCCGTATACCGGGCTACGTACAGCGCGCAACTGAAGGACGTGCTGGAGAATACGCAGCGTGGGCTGCACGGCGAGACCACGGCGCCACTGCGCGGCAAGGCGGCCGCCATCGCGTTCACTGGCGCCAGCGCGCATCACTTCCTGTCGACGGATTCGGCGCGAGCGATCTTGGCATCATTCTTCGCCACGCAAGTCCTGTCACCCGCGTTATACCTCGAGCACAAGGATTTCCAGGACCGAGAGACGCTGGGCGAGATCGCGACCGGGTGGGCCGATCAGCATGGGGCTGCGCTGGTCGATCTCGCTCGCGCCGTACGGGCATCCGCCGCGCTATCGACGCTAGATCCGCTGGTCTAGCGCGCACGCTCGTCATCGCGTGGCTGGTCTGTGATCGGTCCCTCGTGTTTGACTGCTATGTAACCAATCCATAGGCAGACATACACGGGGGACAGATGAAGATCGGGCTAATGGTTCCGCAGTTTGCACGCACAGCGTCAGCATCGGCGCTGCGGGACGTCGGTCAGGCGGCGGAGGAACTGGGCTACTCGACCCTGTGGACCGGCGATCATGTCGTCCTGCCCGAAGTGCAGAACTCCTTCTACCCCTTTTCGGATGACGGCATCTATCCAGTGCCGAAAGAGGGGCAGTTCTACGACCCGTTCGCCACGCTCGCATTCCTCGCCGGTGTCACCTCACGGATCGCCTTGGGAACGGGCGTGTGTGTGGTGCCGTACCGTGACCGCCTGGTGCTCGCGAAGTCGATTGCCACCGTCGATCAGGTATCGGAGGGTCGGCTGATCTTCGGTGCTGGTGCAGGCTGGCTCTCCGAAGAGTTCGACGCCCTCGGCGTGGACTTCAGTCAACGAGGCAAGATCACCAACGAGACGCTGGAGTTGCTGGAGCAGGCGTTCGGTGGTGACACCAAATTGGATTACAGCGGGCAGTACGTCGCCGCGACCGATGTGCACATCAGCCCGCAGCTACATCAGAAGCGCACGCTGCCGGTATGGATCGGCGGAGCATCGAAGGCGGCATTGAACCGGACCGCGCGGTTTGCAACGACCTGGTTCCCACACGTGAACGGCTCGACAGAACAGTTCCTGAACGCGGGCTCCGAGCGGATTCGGGCCCGTAAGGCCGAACTCGGCCTCGAGGGGTCCGTGGACACTGCGTTGTTCGTCCCGATTGAGGTCACTGACCATCCCACCGACGACGGTCCGGCGCACGAGCAGTGGATCGTACGGGGGACCGTGGATCAGATCCGGGAGGTCATCGAGGGATTCAGCGCACGCGGCGTGAGTGAGGCGCTCTTCGTGCACGGCGGCAGCGTGCGACGGCGGATTGAGACCATGCAGCGGCTCGTGTCCGGCGGCGTCCTGGAGGCCTAATCGCCGTTATCCGCCGGCGATGGTGTGTTCGGTCGTCGGCGGTGTGGGCCTGCGCGGCATCCGCATCAGCACCTCTTGGCTCAGCGAGGCCAGGAGGCGTCCGTCTGCGTCCATGATTCGTCCCTGCGCCATACCGCGACTACGCGAGTTCGTCGTCGGGTACACGTCGACATAGGTCCATTCGGTCAGCCGGGGCGGGCGATGGAACCACAGCGTGTGATCCAGGCTCATCGCGGCGAACCCCATACCGTTTGCATTCGACGCGCGTGCCGACCGGATCACGGTCAGATCGCTGATCGCCAGCAGCGCGGCGTGCTGCATGTAGCGCGCATCGTCGAGCTCGTCGGTGAGCCGGATCCAGTAGGGATGCAGCCTGTTCTCACCATCCCACGGGGTGATCGATCGGATCTCGAAAGCATTCGCGACCGAGAGCCGGTTGCCGGCCGGTAACGGATGCGCGTCGTCCGGCCGTAGCGCGGGTGCCGCGAACTCTTGTTGCCAGTCCTCGCCGTCTTCGCCGGTATGCGCGGACACCATCGCGCGCAGCAGTTCCCGCCCGTCCTGGTGCATGATCACCTGCCGGCTGCTGAAGGAGCCGCCGTCGCGAACCCGCTCGACCTCGACGCTGATGTCACGCCCCATGTCACCGGCACGCAGGAAGGTGGCCTGGATCGAGTTGGCATCACGATCGTCGCCGATCGTGCGCATCGCGGCGACGAATGCCTGCCCCAGCAGGAATCCGCCGAATAGGCGATCACCGCCTGCCGCGGTCGGCGCCCGGAACGAATCCGTGGTGACTTCTTTGAGGTCCAGTACTTCGCGCAGGGTTAACGGCATGCGTCTGCGTCTCCCGAGGTCGATGATGACGATCGCACTCACAGTACCGAGGTGCCTCTCACCAGCTGTCAGAGCGACCGTTCAGTCAGTTTCTGGGGGTCACGCCGTGGGGTTCCGCGCCGGGTACCGCTACGGTGAAGGGCAGTTTGCGACGAGGGGTAGGAGACACCACGAATGACTGCGCTTGACGATCTGAAGGTCCTCGACCTATCGACCGGAGTCGCTCCGGCCCTGATGACGATGATGCTCGCGGACTTCGGTGCCGACGTGCTCCGGGTGGAACACGCCGACGGCACTCGTGCTGCCAAGCGCGAGGATCCTGGCTACGCGATGTGGGATCGAAACAAACGATTGTCACTGCTGAACCCGGACGTGGCGGCGGATCGACAGCAGTTGGCCGCACTCATCGCGGCCAGCGACATCGTGGTGACTCAACGTACCGCCGAGGAAGTCGTCTCCGCCGAGGAGCTCTCGCAGCTCTTGGAGGACAACCCGAACCCTACGCGGATCGTGGTGGTGCAGCCGGCGTACGCCGACTTCTGTCCGTGGGCGTCGGGGCGCGAGTCGAACGAGTTGGCTGCGGCTGCCATCGGCATGTCCCTACGACAGTCCTCAGCAACGACCGGACCGATCGACCCGGTGTACCGGCATGTCATCTATGTCCAGGGAATCTGGGGCGCTACCAGCGCGCTGGCCGCCGTACACCACCGCACCTTGACCGGGCAGGGGCAGACGGTGACCGTTGGCGGCGCACACGCCGGTGCGATCGCCGGATGCGCCACGTCGGTCGTGGATCCCGACAACATCGTCGTTGCGCCGGCGGCAGGTAATGGCGGGCCGAACGCGACGTACAGCCCATACCAGTGTTCGGACGGCGAATGGCTGTTCGTCGGAGCGCTGACACCGAAGTTCCAATTGCCCATGTTCGAGATGCTTGGCCTCGATATCCCGACCGATCCGCGGATCAATGGCGACATGGACGCGATGTTGCTACTGGAGAATCGCGATTGGGTCCGTGCGGAGATCGCAGCGGTGTACGCAACGAAGCCACGCGATCATTGGTTGGCCGAACTACATCGCCGCGGCGTGCCGGCCGGGCCGGTACAGGAGCGCGAATGTTGGCTTGACCACGACCAGGTCCAGGCGATCGGCATGCGCGCGGAGATCGATGACCCGCATCGTGGCCGCGTCGTCATGCCCGCGGTGCCGATCAATCTCGCTGACACCCCCGGTAGCGTTCGCACGCCGGCGCCCTCGCGAGCGGATGCAGTGGACGCCGTCGAGTGGGTCGCCTCGGATGTCATCACCGCGACCGCCAGCGCCACCGCTGGGGCCGACGGCCCGCTGACGGGGCTGCGTGTGCTTGATCTCGGCACTGTGCTCGCCGGTCCGTTGACCGGCAGCCTGCTCGCTGAGCTCGGCGCCGAGGTGGTGAAGGTAGAGCCGTTGGAGGGAGATTCCTTCCGCGTCAAGGGGTTCATGTACAACCGCGGTATGCGCTCGCTCGCGATCAACCTACGCGATGAGGCCGCGCGCGAGGCCTTCTACGATCTGGTGCGACACAGCGACGTGGTTGTCGATAACTTCCGACCGGGCGTTCTGACGCGACTGGGTATCGACTACGACACGCTCAGCGCGATCAACGACCAGATCATCACGTTGTCGTTCACCGGATACGGCCACGCCGGACCGCTGCAGGCCGAGCCCGGCTTCGATCCGGTATTGCAGGCGATGAGCGGCATGATGCGTGCCCAGGGTGGGGACGGCGATCCGGTGTTCCTGACGATGGCAGTCAACGACATTTGCTCAGCGGTGATCGGCACGTTCGCCACCACCGTCGCGCTGCATCACCGCGCGCGTGCGGGACGCGGTCAGCAGATCACCGGCTCGCTCGCGGCGACCTCGGTGTTCATGCAATCCGGCGAGATCACTCGCTTCGAGGGCCGCCGACGTCCGCGGCGAGGCGGCGCGGAATACCAGGGCCCATCCGAACTTGATCGGCTGTATGCCACGGCCGGCGATGGTTGGATCCGGCTTCAGGCGACCGAAGAACAGCGAGGCGCGCTTGCTGAACTCGGGTTGACTGGCGACCTGGAGGCTGCCTTCGCGACGCGAGAGCGCGACGAGGTAGTGAAATCGTTGACGGCGGCCGGAATCGACGTGGTCGGCGCCTACCACCCGAACGAGCTGATCGAGCACAAGAACCTTCGCGACAGCGAATTGATCCAGCAGCAATCGAGGCCTAATGGGCGGCCGTTCTTCGCGACGGGCCGGTTGGTGCGCTTCAGCGAGACCGAGCGCTCGGACGTGATGGGTCCGCCCGGACTCGGCCAGCACAGCGTTGAGATCCTGCGCAGCGTGGGGATCGAAACACCGCGGATCGATGCGTTGTTGAGCAGCGGTTCTGTGGTGACTGGTGAACCGATGCCACTGGATAAGTTCGTCAGTTACCGATAACGGCTGGGCGCCTGTTTCGCTGTGTGGACAGGCGTTGTCCCGGCCACATCGACCGCTTAGGTTGATGCAGAGGCCTTCTAAGGAGTGTTCGATGACAGAGACGACGCGCATTGTCGGTGTGACTGAGTTCGGTGGCGCCGAAAAACTGCACGTGATCGAGGTACCGATTGACCATGCCGGCCCTGGCGAGGTACGGGTCGCCGTACACGCTGCTGCCGTGAATCCGACCGATACGTACATCCCGTTGGGTGCTCGGGTCCGCCCTGGGCAGGAACCGAACTTCCCGTACGTGCCGGGGATGGACGTCGCTGGTGTGATCGACGAGATCGGTGAGGGCACCGACACCGATCTGAAGATCGGTGATCGGGTGATGGGCATCGTCGTCCCGAACGAGGCGCACGGCGGCTATCGGGCCAGCATTGTGCTCCCGGCCGAGTCGGTCACCCACGCACCCGCGGGTACCTCACATGTCGAAGCTGCGTCGCTGCCGATGAACGGGCTCACCGCGCGACTTGCCCTGGATCTACTGGGGTTGCAGCCGGGACAGGTGCTGGCTGTGACCGGCGCGGCAGGCGCTTTCGGCGGGTACGTCGTACAGCTGGCGAAGGCTGATGGGCTGACGGTGATCGCGGACTCGTCCGAGTCCGATGAAGAACTGGTCCGCGGGTTCGGTGCCGACATCATCGTGCGACGTGGCGAGAATGTCGCGGACCGCTTCCGGGAACATTTCGCCGACGGTGTGGACGCCCTGGCCGACGGATCCGTTCAGGGCGAGCAGGTACTCTCCGCGGTCAAGGACGATGGCAAGGTGGCTACAGTCCGGTTCTGGAAGGGGAACGGCGAGCGTCAGTTGCAGTTCTTCCCGGTTGGTGTCGCGAACTACTGGAAGAACCGCGAAGCGTTGGACGCGCTGCGTCAGCAGGCCGAGGAGGGCGTGCTGTCGTTGCGTATCGCGAAGACGTTCCCGGCCGAAGACGCGGCCGCCGCACAGCAGATGCTGATCGGCGGCGGTGTGCGAGGCCGCATCGTCCTGGAGTTCTAGACGCCGATACCCGCCCGGTCGTGGTTACTGGTGGCATCTCTGCAGCGTGCCGTTCGCACAGGCGCGAGCCGCTGCTCAGTCCATCGGGCTAGCGGCGCTCGGCGGCGACCAGCTCGCGCACGGCGGGGGCAACCTCGCCGGCAAATCGTTCGGTGATAGCGCGGTCATCGCCGCCGATGATGAAGGCACTGATGCCGTGTGTGATCGCGAGGGCGGCGAGTTCCTCGGCCCACTGACGCGAGGGCGACTGCGACGCGCCCATGTAATTCATCAGCCGGCGGATGTCCGTGGGGGATCGGCCGGCCTGGATCGCGGCGGCGTCTATGCGGGCATTGAGTACTGGCAGGTCCGCGGCGCCGCCCGATAGGTACTCCATCGACGGCAGCCACCCATCCGCGTGAGCTCCGGTCAGCGCCAGCATCTTTGGTTTGTACGCGCCAACCCAGATCGGGACCTCATGGGCTGGTGCCGGCCCACGTTTTGCGCCGACAACCTGGTAGTGCTCGCCGTCATGCTGCACACCGCCGCGCTTGTCGGTGTCCCACAGTTCACGGATCACGGTGATGGCCTCGCGTAGCGCGTCGACTCCCTGCCCCGGGGTAAGCCGGCGGCCGCCCATCGCGGCGATGCCCTCCCAAAATGCGCCCGCACCCAGGCCAAGGTTCACTCGTCCGCCGCTGAGTATGTCGAGGCTGGCGACGGCTCGGGCCAATACGGCCGGAGGCCGCAACGGCAGACTGAGCACATTTCCGGCGATGCGAATGCGCTCCGTGCGGGCAGCGACATACGACATCAAGGTCCAGGTATCCAGGAACGATGACTGATACGGATGGTCCTGGAAGGTCACCAGATCCAAGCCCGCAGTGTCCGCAGCCATCGCCAGATCGAGGGCTTGACGGGGATTATCGGCCGTCGGGGTGACAAACGTGCCGAAAAGTAACTCGTGACCGTAGTCCGTCATGCCGAACCTCCGAGGAATCAGGCGCTGCCCAGAGACTACTTCTGATGCGGGGTCTTGTACTCCTTCGCGTCATCGGAGACGAACAGGTCCGCCTCGATGCTCAGCCCGCCGGCTACGTCCGGATCTGGCGTCAGGATGAAGGCTTCGCGGGTCGATGGCTCACCGTCCTTGGAAAAGTCCAACGTCCCGGTAAGTCCCTCGGTATCAAGTGAAGTGACCTTCTTCTTTGCCGCGAGCACACCCTTGCGGGTCATATCCCCGGAGTCACACGCCTCGTTCAGTACTGCTTCCCAGACCATCCCGGTGCTGTAGCCCATGGGGACGCCGACGCTCGGCTCGTCATCGGTTGAATCGGTGTAGTCCTCGGCGATTTGCTTCGACAGTTCAAGATCCGCCGAGAAAGGGGCAGTGGAGGAGACCATGTAGAAGTTGCTCAGGGCATCGACCATCGCCGGATCGTCCAGCAGTTGCGGCTGGAATGCCTGGTTGTTGCCGATCATCGGTACGGACAATCCCTGCTCGGCGTTTTGCAGCGCGATGGAGCCGGTCGCGGCCGGGGTGGTGGTGATCGCGATCAGGTCGACACCTTCGCTCTTCAATTTGGTGACGGTCGCCGTCATGTCTGTATCGGTGGTCGAAATCGGCATCGACACGACATCGAGATCGTGTTGTTCGGCGTACCAGTCGACCGCCATCTTGCCGTTCTGTCCGTACTCGGCGTCCTGCCAAATGTGGCCGATCTTGTCGCCATCGGCCAGCATGCCTTGCTCCTGCATGAAAGACAGGCCGTTGATCATCTCAACGTCGTAGGTCTGTCCGACCAGCATGATCTGTTCGCGATCCAGATTCCCCGCAGCCCACCCGGCCGGGGTGCTGAGCACATCATCGGCGGTCATCTTCTCCTTGAGCGCCGACAGGATGTGCGAGCCGCCGAGTTGCAGTACGCCCAAGTCATCCTGAGCAACCGAGGCGTACTGGGGAACCGCGACATCAACTTTGTACACCGTGTCCTGCATATCCAGCACGATGTCGCGGCCGCAGATACCGCCAGCGGAGTTCACGGTGTCAGCCCACAACTGGTTTCCGGCCGCGATCGCCAAACCGCCTGCCTTGTACGGCCCGGACAGATCGGTCATCACCGCGAGCCGAATCTCCGAATCGCTGACTCCTACATCTGTCTTCAGGCCACCTTCGCTCATCGAGTCACCGCCATCGGACGATTTCGTTGAGCACGCCGCGCAGAGAATGAGCGCGAGGGCGCCAGCGGCCAGTGACTTGTTCACAGCTGCAGACATGAAAGAGCCCCTTCGGTCGGATTCGACCTACTATTGCGTATGTCACTACCCGTGTCCAGGAGTCCTCAACGACGCAACCCGCGGATCGCAAACTCGGAGAGCTCGTGAACGGTGCGCGAATCGCGCAATGCCCGCCTGCTGGGATCGGCCGCCTGCCGGTGCCATACACACGCCCAGTTCAGCGTTCCGAGCAAGGCTTTGGCGGTAAGTACCGGATCGGTGCCGGCAACGCTGCCATCTTGCTGGCCGGTGCGAATGAGCTCCACGAACAACTGCTCGTAATCCCGCCGTAGTGCGTTGATCTTCTCGGTGACATCGATCCAATGCGGATGAGAACGCGCGGATTGAGAGTAGACGTTGATGCTTTGCAGAAGAACCCTTTGGTAGTCGAGATCGGCGACCATTGCGGCTATGTGAGCGCGGGCCATCCGAGCGAGCCGATCGAACGGCGTCAGGGCTTCGTCCGCCACGATCGGCTGCACGTGGGCGATCATTCGTTCGATACCACGTTGCTGTACAGCGAGTAATAACGCGGCCTTCGTACGCCAGTAGTGGTAGATACGCCCCTTGGTCGCGCCTAGTTCCGCAGCCACATCGTCGATGCTGGATCGATCGAAACCGCGCTCGGCGAACACCTTTGCGGCGGCGTCCAGGATTTCGGTGACGCGCTCATTGGAATCGTCCCCGTCCCGATCCGGCAAAGTCATGTCGACATACTAAGGCGTATGTCATGGTTCCCCTCGGCGTCATCTCGTACTCTGCAGGGAACCTACGAGTGGATGGGGACAGCACAGTGCAGGAGTTGATCTACGGGCGCACGTATTACCCGACCGCCGCGTGGCGTCACGACGCCATCGCAATTCGAGATGGCGAGTTCTCCTCGACGTTCGCCGAGCACACGGACCGCATCGAACGCCTTGGTCGCTCAATCCAATCGGTGCTGGGATCGCCGTCGGAACGGTACGCCGTACTTTCCTTGAACACTCACGAGTTCCTCGAGGCCTGGCAGTCTGCGATGCTCGGCGCAGCCGTGATCACCCCGCTGAATTACCGACTTGCCGCCGCCGAACTCGCGGGCATTCTCGCCGATAGCGGTGCCCGACTGGTCTTCGTCGACGCCGACCTGCGTGAACTCTGGAGCGAGGTGGCACAGACAGGCGGTTTCGGTTCGCCTACCGTGGTGGGAATTCGCTGGCACGGCGACGGCGTCACCGATTTCGAACAGTTCCTATCCGCATCTCAGCCGGGTCCGCTGGATGAGCCGGATGAAACCGATCTGATGGCGCTGATGTACACCGGCGGTACGACGGGACGCCCCAAGGGCGTGATGATTTCGCATAAGGCCGCCGTGTTGAATATGTTTCACCAGTTGTCGATCCACCGTCCCGGCGCGCACACCGTCTACCTGCATCAGAGCCCGATCTTCCATGGCGCGGCAATGTGGGGGTTGATGGGTCCCACTGCCGGCGGAGGTCAGCAATGCGTGTTGCCGAAGTTCACGCCCGAACTGGTGCTGGAGACGGTCGAGAAGTTCCGCGTCACCGAATCGCAGATGGGCCCGACGATGGTCGGGATGTTGCTGGATGCCTGCGGCGAGGATGTCACGAAGCTCGCGTCCTTGCAGCAGCTCGTGTACGGCAGCGCACCCATGCCGCAGGGCACCGTCGATCGCCTGGTTCGCGATCTGCCGAACGTCAAACTGCTGCACGGCTACGGTATGACCGAATCCACCTCAGTCGTGAGCTTCCTGCGCTGGGAGGAACTGCTCGCCGATCGTTCGCTGATCGCCTCGGTCGGCCGCGTTGCGCCTGGAGTGACGGCGACGATCCAGGACGCCAACGGCGTGATCCTGCCGCCCGGTGAGCACGGCGAAATCTGCGTACGCGGGGGAAATCTGACCGACGGTTACTGGCAGATGCCAAAGGAGACCGCCGAGGTATTTCGAGATGGCTGGTACCGCACCGGCGATATGGGTCGGATGGACGAGCGCGGCTACATGTGGGTCGTGGACCGGATTAAGGACATGATCATCACCGGTGGCGAGAACGTGTACTCCGCGGAGGTGGAAAATGCCATCTCCACGCATCCCGCCGTTCGGCAGGTAGCCGTGATCGGTGTGCCGAGCGAGCGTTGGGGTGAGCAGGTGCACGCTGTCATCGTCACGCACAACGACCGTGAACTTGCCGAGGCCGACATCGAGCAACACGTTCGAGCACAGATAGCTGGATACAAGGTCCCGAAGTCGTGGACCTTGCAGACCGAAGACCTGCCAACCTCCGGTGCGATGAAGATCCTGAAGAAGGATCTACGCGAGCGCTTCATCGCCGGTACGTCAGCGAACTAGGAGCCAGACGATGAGCAGTACGCCACGCGGTGTGGAGACATTCGGGCTCACCGAGCGCGAGCGAGATTTGTTCTTGCAGACGAGGGAATTGGCGCGCGAGGTACTCGCGCCGCTCGATCGACACGACGGACGTGTGAACCGCGAACAGGTCGCCGCGTTGGGTGAAACCGGGCTACTGGAGCAGTTGTATCCGACCGGGGTGGGCGAGCAGTTCCAGCCTGCGTCCGCGATGACCATTTGCCTGATCCGAGAAGCGCTGTCCTACGAGACCGTCGAGGCAGAATCAGGTTTCGCGATGCAAGGTATCGGCGGTTATCCACTGGTCAGCGCCAGCGAAGACCACCGGGATGCCTGGATCGAGAAGTTGCGCTCCGGCGTGGCGATCGCTGGGCTAGCCCTCACCGAACCGGGCGCGGGGTCGGATGCGGCGAATCTCAGCCTGAGTGCGACTCAACGAGGGAGTGGGTGGCGGCTGAATGGCACCAAACGGTGGATCACCAACGCACCCGATGCCGACTTCTATGTGACTTTCGCTCGCACTACGCAAGGAGCGCGAGCGCGCGGTATCTCGGCATTCCTGGTTCCCGGCGACGCCGCCGGTCTGAGCGCTGAGCCGATCGAGATGGTCTCGCCGCACCCGCTCGGTCAGCTGGACTTCGCCGATGTCGCGGTAGAGGCCGAGCAACTCGTCGGCGTGCTGGATGACGGGTTCCGACCGGCGATGGCCAATCTCGACCGGTTTCGGCCCAGCGTGGGCGCAGCAGCCTGCGGTATGGCGCAAGCCGCTATGGACGAGACGACCAGGCATACCAAAGAACGGGTCGCGTTCGGCGCGCCGCTGTTTTCGCAACAAGCACTCGCGCACGGCCTTGCTGACGCCCAATCCGAACTTGCTGCGTCGCGAGCGTTGGTGCGGCTCGCGGCGCATGCGCTCGACGCGGGAGACCCCGAGATAACGACGTACTCGGCCATGGCGAAACTGCGGGCGACCGAGACAGCGCAACGGGTGATCGATACCGCGATCCAGTACCACGGAGCGAGTGGGCTGCAACGTGGCCACCTGTTGGAGCGGCTCTATCGCGACGTCCGAGCATCGCGGATCTACGAGGGTGCGAATGAGGTACAGCGCACCATCATTGCCCGTGCCTTATAGGTAATAGGCTGTGGCATAACGTTCACCACACATCCAGCTAAGGCGGCGTCATGGATCCGGTCACCCTTGGATTCCTCATTGTGGGTGCCGTGGGTCTCGGGGTTCTGCTGCTGTCATTAGTCGTTGGGGATCTAATTCATCTCGGCGATGTCGACGCAGACGGCCCGTTCTCGCTACCCGCGATCGCCGCGTACGTCGGCGGTGTGGGCTTCTTCGGCGCGATCGCGGCCAGCATTTTCGGAAGTGTGACCCCGGCGCTGATCGCCGGGTTATTGCTCGCGCTTCCGCTTGCCTTCGGTGCCGTGCGACTGACGCGCAGCCTGTCGAATATGCGCACCGATCGCACGCTGACTGAGGACGACCTGGCGGGCGCGCTCGGCGTCGTCATCACGCCGATTCCGGCCGCCGGGTACGGTGAGGTCCGCATCAACCTGAACGGGACCGACCTGAAGTATTCGGCGCGTGCCGATCAACCGATCGCCAGTGGCACGCCCATTTTCGTTATCAATGCGCTCTCCGCGACGTCGGTCGAGGTCGTCTCCACAGGCGAATCGCAGTTCCCATAATCAAATCTCGGTACCCGACAGCAGAGGGAAATCATGTCGCCGATCGTCATATCCATCATCGGATTCGTCGTACTCATCATCCTGCTTGTGCTGCTGATTCTCTCTCGGATCAAGGTGGCCGGACCAAACCAGGCATTTCTGGTTACCGGGCGCCGCGGACGGTCGGTGACGGGAAATGACGGGTCGATCTCCACGGACCTCTCCGGCCAGAAGGTCGTGATGGGCGCATCTGTTTTCGTACTGCCGGTCGTGCAGAAGTTGCACAGTATCGACCTGTCCAGCCGTCGGATCCCGGTCGGCATTCGTGGCGCGGTCAGCCTGCAAGGAGTCAAGTGCGATCTCGAAGGCGTCGCGATCGTGAAGGTGGGCGGTAGCGAGTCTTCGATCCGCGCGGCCGCGCAGCGCTTCCTGAATCAGCAAGAAGGCATCGACGTCTTCACATCCGAGGTGCTCGCCGGCGCGCTGCGCTCGATCGTCGGCCGGCTGACAATCGAGGAGATCATCCGTGACCGCGCGGCCTTCGCCTCGGCGGTTGCAGAGGAGGCTGAATCGTCGCTGACAGGGCAAGGTTTGGTGCTCGATACCTTCCAACTGCAAGACATCCAGGCAGAGGGCACGTACCTGCAGGATCTGGGTCGGCCCGAAGCTGCACGAGTGATCAAAGAGGCTGCGATCGCCGAAGCTCGGGCGCGGCAGGCCGCCGAGCAAGAGCAGCTACTCGCCGATGAGGCGATCGCGGTAGCCAACCGGCAGCTGGAACTGAAGCGTGCCGAGGTCAATGCACAGATCGACGCAGCGCAGGCAGATGCGGCCGCAGCCGGACCGTTGGCGAAGGCGGAACAGGACCGGCGCATCCTTTCCGAACGCGAGAAGGTCGCGGTCGCGAACGCGGCTCTGACCGAACGGCAACTCGACACTGACGTTCGCAAACCAGCTGACGCCGCGCGGTACCGCGTCGAACAGGAAGCCGAGGCGGCCAAGAACGCCGCGATCCTCAAGGCGGACGCCGACCGGCAGGCGACGATCGCGAACGCGCAGGCGCAGGCCGAACTGGCACGCCTGACCGGTGAAGGTGAGCAGGCACGACGTACGGCATTGGCTGAAGCTGAGGCGATCGAGGGCGCCAAGAAGGGTGAGGCCGAGAAATTGCGCCGTCAGGCGATCGCCGACGCGATTGAACGTGAGGGTGCTGCCGAAGCATCTGCGATCCTCGCTCGCGGACAGGCCGAGGCTGAGGCGATGGACAAGCGTTCCGAGGCGTTCGCGACCTATGGCGAGGCTGCGATGCTGGACCTATTGGTGAAGGTGCTGCCCGAGGTGGTCGGCTCGGCGGCGGCCCCGCTGTCGAATGTCGATCAGATGACGGTGATCTCGGCCGACGGGCCGGCTGCGCTGTCGAAATCTGTGGCTGGAAACGTGGCGCAAGGACTGCAGCTGTCGAAGGACCTCACGGGCGTCGACGTCTCGGATCTACTTGCACGGTTGTCGAATAGGCTCGGTACCGCGGAGAACTGATAGTTTCGCCACAGTCGATAAATGTGGAGGAACGAATGCAGGTCAACGGCCGAATCGCTGTAGTCACCGGGGCAGGATCAGGAATGGGTCGGGAGTTGGTTCGGCAACTCGCGGCACAAGGATGCCATGTCGCGGCCTGCGATATCGCTGAGCGAGGCCTCACGGAGACTCGAGAATTGTGCGCTGAGTACGACGTGCGGGTAACCACTCACCTGGTAGATGTCGCCGACGAGTCACAGTTGCAGAACTTTGCCGCTGAAGTCCGCGAGCAGCACGACACCGACCACATCCACCTACTGTTCAACAACGCCGGTATCGGTGGCGGTGGCAGCATTATCACCGACTCGCGGGAATCCTGGGAACGTACCTTCAGCATCGACTGGGGCGGTGTTTATCTCGGCGTTCGAACCTTCCTCCCGATGCTCATTGCCGCCGACGAAGCGCGGATCGTGAACACCTCCAGCGTGAACGGCTTCTGGGCCAGCCTGGGCCCGACCACACCACATACGGCGTACGGCGCGGCGAAGTTCGCTGTGAAGGGATTCACCGAGGCGCTGATTACTGATCTGCGCGTCAATGCGCCGCACGTGAGCGCGGCGGTAGTCATGCCCGGACACATCGGAACCGCGATCGTGTCGAACTCGCGCAAGGTCGCAACCGGTGTGGACAGTGATCAGCTCAGCCCCAGCGAGATCGCCGATGTCCGTGGGCGCATGTCCGTACTCGGCGAGGACATCGAATCACTGAGCGACGATGAGATCCAGGCGTTGGTTGCCGATCGAGCTCGGCATTTCGAGGAGAAGGCACCGACCACTGCGGCCGAAGCGGCGGGGATCATCCTGGACGGCGTGCGTCGGGATAAGTGGCGGATTCTCGTCGGCGAGGACGCCGTCGGCCTGGACGAGCACGTGCGTCGTGATCCGGAGAACGCCTACACGCCGGAGTTCCACGCCATGCTGCAAGAGGACATTCGCTGGGGTCTCGGCGGGCAATGATGGCCTCCTCGAACACGGGATGGGTGTGGCACGAGCGGTACGGTTGGTATGACACGGGTCGATTCGCTGGCCTGGTGCCGCCCGGCGGATGGGGCGAACCCGATGTACATATGGAAAATGGGGAGACCAAGCGACGGCTCGCCTCTCTGGTATCGGCCTCCGGCCTCATTCATGAATTGACCCCGATCCGGCCTCGCCAGGCCACTGACGAGGAGATACTCACCGCGCATACCGCGGACTACCTCGCGTACTTAGAGGAGCAGAACGCTCATCCTCGTGGCGGGATCGCCGACCGCGGCATCGGACGGACGGTATTCAGCCACGGCGATTTGGACATCGCACGTCTCGCCGCTGGGGGTGTGATCGAGGCGGGACTCGCGGTCGCTCGCCGCGAGGTCGACAACGCTTACGCGCTCACTCGCCCGCCCGGACACCACGCACTGCCCGACACCGGGCTGGGGTTCTGCGTGTTTGGGAACATCGCGATCGCAATCCATGCGATCCGCGCGGCGACCAGCCTGACACGGTTCGCTGTCGTCGACTGGGATGTGCACCACGGCAATGGGACCCAGGCGATGTTCTGGGACGATCCGGACGTGCTGAGCATCTCGGTCCACCAGGATCAGTTGTTCCCGGACGCGCAGGGACTCGTCGATGAACGAGGCGGACCCGCGGCCGAAGGCATGAACCTGAATATCCCGTTGCCGCCAGGGTCCGCGCGTGGCGCCTATCAGCAAGCATTCGAGCAGATTGTGTTGCCCGCGCTCGATGCCTACGCGCCCGAGATGGTGATCGTCGCGTGCGGATTCGATTCGGGTACGTACGACCCGCACGGACGGATGATGCTCGGTAGCGATGACTTCCGCTGGATGACGGCGCAACTCAAACAGTTTGCGGTAGATCGCAGCGACGGCCGGCTTCTGGTCGTACACGAAGGCGGATACTCGGCGTGGTACGTGCCGTTCTGCGGTCTGGCCGTCGTAGAGGAACTCAGCGGTGTACGCACCGACATCGTCGACACCTTCATGCCGCGACTGGCCGCCAACCCCACCACTCGATTGCAACCACACCAGCAAGAACATATCGACCGCGCCGCTGAGGGCCTGCGGCTACTGAAATAAGAGGGATTCATGGCAGAACAGGACATCGTCGGTCTCACCAGTTCCGAGGCCGCGTTTCGTGAGGAGGTTCGCGACTTCCTCGAGCAAAACCTCACCGAGGAACTCCGCCGCGCCGGAAAGCTCACCACGTCGGTCTACCCCGATCATGAAGCGAGTATGCAGTGGCAGGAGATCCTCCGCCAGAAAGGCTGGGCCGCGCCGGCATGGCCGGTCGAATTCGGTGGGTGCGACTGGACCCCGCGCCAGCACTACATCTTCAGCAGCGAATGCACCCGCGCGGGAGCGCCCGGCCTGTCGCCCATGGGCATCCGGATGGTCGCGTGGGCGATCATGCGATACGGCAGCCAACAACAGCAGGATTACTTTCTGCCGCGGATACTGACCGGTGAGGTCTTCTTTTGCCAGGGGTACTCCGAGCCAGGATCCGGTTCGGACCTCGCCTCGCTCGCGATGCGCGCCGAGGACGACGGCGATGACCTGATCTGCACCGGCAGCAAGATCTGGACGACGCACGCCAACGAGGCCAACTGGATCTTCTGCCTGGTGCGCACGACGCGCACCGATGTCAAACAGCGCGGCATTACCTTCCTGCTGATCGATATGAGAACTCCCGGCGTCCAGGTGCGCCCACTGGTGATGTCCTCGGGCGAACGCGTGCAGAACGAGGTCTTCTTCGACAACGTGCGCGTTCCGAAAGCTAACGTGCTCGGCGAGATCGATGACGGCTGGAGTGTTGCGAAGTACCTGCTGCTATTCGAGCGGGGCGGTTCGGCGGCCTCGCCCGGGCTCAAGGTGCGCGCCGAGGCACTCGCTGCCGAAGCAGCGCAGCAGAGCGGTCCGGACGGTGGACCGTTGAGTGAGGATCCGGCGTTCATGCGTCGACTGGCCGAATTGGAGATTCGGATCGACGTACTTGACGTGCTCGAACAGCGCACACTGTCGGCTGTATCGAGTGGGA
This sequence comes from Cumulibacter soli, assembly GCF_004382795.1. Taxonomy (NCBI): domain Bacteria; kingdom Bacillati; phylum Actinomycetota; class Actinomycetes; order Geodermatophilales; family Geodermatophilaceae; genus Cumulibacter; species Cumulibacter soli. The sequence goes on from NZ_SMSG01000008.1 coordinate 92,186, forward strand.
AGGACCCCGGTACGGCATCGTCGATGCAGAAGATTCTCTCCAGCGAACTCAGCCAGGACCTCACCCATCTGGCGTTACAGGCCGCCGGGCCGTACGGGCGGGCATATCAACCGCACGCAACGATGCCGGGCGGACAGGTCATGAACTTCGTGCCGCCTTCGGACGGGTACGTCGGCGGCGAGCCGTGGCAGGCCGTCGCGTCTAGTCGGTACCTGAACGATCGGGCCGGATCGATCTACGCCGGCAGTAACGAGATTCAACGCAACATCATCGCCAAGGCACGGCTGGGGCTGTCATGACCATTTCCATCACTGACGAACACGCGCAATTACGCCAGTATCTGAATCGTTTCCTGGGCGAACGGTACGACCTGGCCAAGAGCCGCGACGTCATCAAGAACGGCTCCGGCTGGCAGCCGGACATTTGGCAAGCATTCGCCAGCGAACTCGGCATCCTAGGCGCCACGTTCAGCGCCGAGGCAGCAGGTGATGACGGTGGCGCAGCTGAAGCGCTGACGATCACCGAAGCGCTCGGCGGCGCGCTCGTGGTCGAGCCGTACGTCGAGACCGTGGTACTGGCAGGCACCCTCGTGCGCGAGCTCGTCGGCGCACAAGCCAACGATCACCTGCGGGCGATCGCCGAGGCACGAGCGATCTACGCGGTCGGCACGCTCGAGTCGGGCAGCGGTCACTGTTATCACGACGTACAGACCACGGCGCGTCGTGACGGTGAGGGTTGGGTGCTGAACGGGGCGAAAGCAGTCGTAACGTTCGCCCCAGTCGCCACCGATCTGCTTATCACCGCTCGCACCTCCGGCGCGCGGCGAGATGTCGACGGCATCTCACTGTTTCGTATCGCTACCGCAGACGCGCCGGCCGGGCTGAGTCAACACGTGATGCGGACCTACGATGACAGGCTTGCCGCCGACCTCGTCCTCGACGGAGTACAGCTTTCCGCCGACGCGCTCGTAGGCGCCGAGGGCGGCGCGTGGGCTGCACTGGATCTCGCGGTCGATTCCGCGACGGCCGCGGTCTGTTCCGAAGCCGTTGGTTGCATGCGCAAGCTCGTCGACGACACTGTGGAGTACGCCAAACAACGCGAACAGTTCGGCAAGCCGATCGGCAGTTTCCAGGTGCTGCAGCACCGCATGGTCGACATGTACATCCAGACCGAACAGGCATCGGCGGCCGCCGAACTTGCATTCGGCGCGCTGGAACGTCAGCCGCAGGCGCGAGCGAAAGCAGTGTCGGCAGCGAAGGTAACGGTGGCCCGCGCGGCGCGGTACGTCGGTCAGCAAGCGGTTCAGTTGCACGGCGGTATGGGCATGACCGAGGAACTCGCGGTTGGGCACTATTTCAAGCGCCTCACCGCGATTGAGAGCGAGTTCGGCACCGACGAGCACCACCTGATCCGGTACGCCGCGAACTGAACCGACGCGGACGAGTGATCGGCTTCACAAAATGGTGTGGTGATGGTTAGGTCGAGGCATCCCAAGTGCCAAGGAGTTTCGCCATGACACAACCTGCCGTCTACACCGCCGACCGAGCACGATCAATCGACGAAGTACGGGTGCGCGCAGCCCGCATAGCCAGTGGGCTGCGCGCGCTAGGGCTCGGGCCAAACGACCGCTACGCCATCGTGATGCGCAACGAAGTCTGTTTCGCTGAAGCAACCATCGCCGGTGGACTCATCGGTGCGATACCGGTGCCGGTCAATTGGCATTGGACCGGAGCCGACCTCAAACATCTGCTGAGCAATAGCGCGGTCAAGGTCGCTTTCGTGCATACAGATCTGCTCCCGGCAGTAATCGAGAACAAACCGGAGCACGTTGTGGTGATCGAGGTGCAGACACCGCCCGAAATCAGTGCCGCGTACCGGATCGGAGACGTTGCGGCGACCGGTGACTTCGCGACGATCGAGGATTTGGTCGCCCAGAACGAGCCAGTGAGCGACCCGAATACCGTGCCGCCGAACAGCATCATCTATACGTCGGGGACGACCGGTCTCGCGAAGGGGGTTATCCGCGAACCCATGGACCCGGCGTGGATGCCGGAGGTGTTCGAAGGGGTTACCGAACTGCTGAAATTCGCTCCCGGCGAATCAACGATCGTGCCGGCGCCGATGTATCACGCCTCGCCGAACACTCACTTCATCTGGGCGATCGCGATGGGGGTGACCACCCACCTCATGCCGCGATTCGATCCCATCGAGTTCATGCGGATGGTGGACCAGTACAAGATTCAGACCACTCAGATGGTTCCGGTGATGTTCCGGCGCCTCCTGGCGGTCCCCAAGGCCGAGCGCGACAAATACGACCTGTCCTCCCTCAAGGCCGTCGTACACGCCGCGGCGCCATGCCCGCCGGACCTCAAAGAGGCAATGATCGACTGGCTCGGTCCGATCATTTACGAGTACTACGGTGGTTCGGAGGGCGGCGCGTGGACCTACGTCACCAGCGAGGAATCTCTCGCGCGTCCGGGTACTGTCGGCAAACCCGTCGGCGAATGTCAGATCAAAATTCTCGGACCGGACGACCAGGAACTGCCCGCTGGCGAGGAGGGCATGGTCTACGGAAAATCCGGTAGTACGTGGCCGGATTTCACCTATATCGGTAATGATGAAAAACGTCGTGACATCGCACGCGGGGATTTCTTCACCGTTGGCGATATCGGTTACGTGGACGAAGAGGGCTACCTCTTCCTGTCCGATCGAGCCAACGACATGGTGATCTCCGGAGGGGTGAACATCTACCCGGCCGAAATTGAAGCCTCCCTACACAACCTCGATGGCATCGAGGATGTGGCCGTGTTCGGCATCCCGGACAAGGAAATGGGGGAGGCGCTCGCCGCCCACGTCCAACTTGTCGAAGGCGCCTCGATGACCGAGGACGACGTACGCCGGCATGTGCGCGAAACGCTCGCCGGCTACAAGGTGCCGAAAGTGGTGGTGTTCGAGCAGAAGCTACCTCGCGAAGACACCGGCAAACTCTTCAAGCGCCGCCTCAAGGCGCAGTACTGGGAGGGCAAGACCCGCATCAACGGCTGAGCGCCGACACGGCGACAGGCGGTGTTACCTATTGCGGACCGTTTGCGCGATGCGTTTGATGTCGTCGTTCTCGGCGCGAAGTCGTGCGAGTTCGTCAGCATCGAGCCGCTCAGCGTTGTTGTAATCGAGGCGCCACTCGCGTGGCCCCGGCCACCGCAACGGATTGGTCACCGTTGTTCGTGCGGCCGGGGCCGACTCGAGCACCTGTAAGGCCAGTTCGAACGTGGCGTCCTGCGAAGGCGTGTCGTGCGGGATCCCAGCGGCGTTGCCCAACGGGACGTCACTGAACACGAAGCGCGGTACGCCGCAGTACTCCACAATGTCCTTTGCCGCGCCCATCAGCACGGTGGAGATACCGCTGGCCTCCAGGGCACGCGCGGTCAGCGAACAGCTCTGGTGACACACAGGGCAGTTCGCGATCAACACCACCGCATCGATGTCAGCGTCGTGGCAGCGCGCGACGACTTCCGGCGCGTCGACGGCCAGCGTATGTCGCTGGCTGCGGTTCGTCGGAAGCCCATAGAAGCGCGTTGCGAGTTCCCCGATGCGTCCAGCTGCCGCTGTCCGGCGTGCCGCGTGAATCGGAAACCAAGCCTGCATATCGGTGGCCGACGTGTGTGCGCGATCAATGGCAACGTGCGAGATTCGCAGGTCGGGATCGGTCTCGGTGCTGCCTTCGTACACCTCATAGAACTTCGCCGCCGCGTTGTACGGCGCTCCAGGACCCTGATCGCCCTTGTCGGGCTGATACTGCGCCGCAGTGGTCACGAGCGCGACTCGGCTGCGGTGAAGCGGCGTGGTGAGCGGCGCGAACGGGCTATCGGTAAAGTGCGCCCACCGGTACGGATTTCCGTACCCGAGCGCGAGGTACCAGTCGCGGGTGCGTTGAATGTAATCGACAGGCCGGTCCCACTCCGGCGCGAACTCGACCTGCTCAGCGTCGTTCATCAGATACCTCCCGGGATCGTTCGCCGAGCGTAGCCGAACCGCTTGAAGCCGCGGTGTGCTAGAGAAACTGGAAGGACCGCGCGAGAATCAGCCGTCAGATCAGCAAGGAGATTCGCCGTGAAAATAGGCGTGACGTTCGGCTCGAGTACCAACTTTCCCGCGATGCTCGACGAGATCGCCGGGTACGACGCGGCGGGGGTGGACGCGATCTGGTTGGGGGAGTCGTATGGATTCGACGCGATTGGCCCACTCGGAGCGTTGTCGCAGATCACCAGCCGCGCGTTGCTGGGCCCCGGGATCGTATCGGCGTACTCGCGCACACCAACCCTGTTGGCGCAGAGCGCGCTCACCCTCGACGCGCTGAGTGGCGGACGGGCGATACTAGGGCTGGGGGCATCGGGCCCTGCTGTCATCGAGGGCTGGCATGGCGTGCCATACGAGCGCCCGGTGGCCAGGATGGCCGCCATCATCGACATCTGCCGCCGCGTGTGGGCACGCGAGGTCGCGACCGGCTCACCGCCATATCCACTGCCGGTGAATTCTCGCCGCGCACTCAAGGTGATGGCCACGGGACCGCGGACGAAAATCCCCATCTATATTGCCGCTCTGGGTGCAGCATCGGTGCGGATGACGGCGCGCAAGGCTGACGGCTGGACGAGCGTCATGTTTTGGCCGGAGCGAGCCGACGGCGTCTGGGGGAGCGCGCTTCGTGAAGGGCTCTCGCGACGAGGCGACGACCTCGCTGCGTTGCAGATCGTCGCGCCGGCGCACGTCGCCATCGACACCGAGCACGCGGATCGGCATTGGGACGCATTGCGCGCGCACACCGCGCACTACGTCGGTGGGATGGGCCCTCGTGGGCAGAATTTCTATCATGACGTCCTGTCCCGTTACGGGCTGGGAACAGCGGCTGATCGCGTCGCCGACCTCTACCTGAACAAACAGCGCGAGCAGGCAGCAGCCGCGGTGCCGCAGGAGTATCTCGAGGGCGTCGCGCTGATCGGCAGTCGAGAGCACGTACGCCAGCGGCTACAGGCGTACGCCGACGCCGGTGTTTCGATGCTCAACGTGACGCTTGCCGGATCGACGAGCGAGGAGCGCATCGCGCAGTTGAGGTTGGTACGCGAACTTGCCGACGGCCTGTAACCGGTATTGACGCCGCAATCAATAACCTGCTGACATAGGGCTGATGCCAGGATTACGCCTGATGTCACATGCACGTCCTGACTCAATGGCGAGGAGCCGCGCAGATGCTTGATCGCGACCCATCGACAATCTCCGTCGTTCAGGCTCTGCTCGAGCCGAAGTCGATCGCTATCGTCGGTGCATCTGCCCGGGAGGGGTCGGTCTCGGCGCGCCCGCTGGAGTTGCTACTTCGGCACGGGTACGCCGGAAACATCTATCCGGTCAACCCTCGGTACGAGCAGATCGGCGCTACGCCGTGCTTTAGCGATCTGAGCGCAATTGGGGAGCAGGTTGACTTGGTCCTCTCGATGGTTCCCGCGGCAGCGACCATCGACGTCGTTCGGGCCGCAGGGAACGTGGGCGCCAAGGTAGTGGTGGTGTTCGCGTCAGGATTCGCCGAGATCGGCGCGGAGGGCGCCGCCTTGCAGGAACAACTCGTGGCGGAGGCAAAGCGCGCGAACGTGCGGGTTCTCGGCCCCAATTGTCAGGGAGCAATCAATCCGTCCGCTGCGGTGTTCGCGACCTTTACCGCCGCTGCGCAGCGAGACTTGGCCTCAGGCAGCGGTGTGGCATTTGTCGGTCAAAGCGGTGCGGTCGGTGGATCCGTGCTTGATATGGCCGCTGAGCTCGGGTTGTCGCTCGACGCATGGGTAGCCACGGGCAATCAGGCCGATCTCGATCTGGTTGAAGTAGCGACCGCGCTCATCGCGGACGAGAAGATCCGCACCGTGCTGATGTACGCCGAGGGGATTTCGGACGTTTCAGGATTCGAGCGATTGTGCGCCGCCGCGCATGCCGCTGACAAGAGCCTGGTCTTGCTGCGATCGGGCCGTTCCGTTGTAGGTAAGCGCGCTGCGGCCGCACATACCGGAGCCGTTCTCGGCGCAGACGACACGGTCCTGCGCGCGGCGCGCCAGCACGGCGTCATGCTCGTTGATGACGTCGATGAACTGTTGGCCGCACCCATGATGCTGACCGGTCGCATGATCGGCGGCCGGAACCTGGCCATCATCACCACGTCCGGTGGCGGGGGGATTTTGCTAGCGGATCACTGCGATGCCCACGGGCTGCGCGTTCGGGAGTTGAGTGAGCGCACCCAGCGATCGCTGGAGCAGTTCGTGCCCGCTTTCGGGTCCGTCAGCAATCCGGTCGATGTCACTGCGCAGATTCTGAATACTCCGACTGCGTTCGAGGATTTCGCGCAGGTCTGCGCGATCTCTGCGGCAGATCCCGACGTCGATGGCGTTGCTATCGTGCTGACGATGGTCACCGGAAAGCGCGGCGCTGATCTGGCGCGCGCGATCGTCGATGCGATGACGAATGCCGATACGAAGCCGGTCTGGGTCGCCTGGCTGGCAAGTCGAAGCCAAACAGCTGAGGGTCGAGACGTCCTACGTGCCGGCGGAGTGCCGACCTTCGACTCCGTGGGAGCTCTCGCCCGGGCGGTCGCGCAACTGGCGCCCTAGCCGCCGTCGTTGAGGCGCTTGTGGACCGTACTGCGTACGCCGGTACTGCCGCGGTTCACGCCGACCAGCCCGCGGGTCTTGGGGTCGATCCCGAGGTGTCCGAATGAGTCGCCGCCGGGGCCGGCAGCGACGAGACCGCCGTCCACCACGATCGACTCGCCGTTAATGAAGGACGAGTCGTTGCTCGATAGGAAAGCGATCGCGCCGGCAATATCAGCGACATGACCCCATCGTCCCGTGATCTGTGCGGTCGGCAGGATGCGATCCAGTCGTTCGGGATCGGCTCCGGACTCCATCAGCGGTGTGCGGATTACGCCCGGCGAGACGGCGTTGACGCGAATCCCGCGAGGGCCAAGTTCAACGGCGGCAGAACGCGTGATACCGATGACCGCATGCTTCGCAGCCGAGTAGGCCATCGCTCCCGAACTGCCGTTGTACGCCGCGATCGACGCTATATTGACGATCCGGGAGCCCTCGGGCATATGTGGAACGGCGTGCTTGATACCGAGGAATACGCCTCGAACCAGCACTTCGAAGGTGAAATCCCAGTCCTCAACGGCGGTTTCGGTGACCACGCCGAAGGCGCCACCGAGCCCGGCGTTGTTCACCAATACGTCCAGCCGGCCGAAGGAATCGATCGCGGTCTGCACCATCTGCGATATATCCGATTCCAGGCGTACGTCCACGTGTGCGACGACCGTACTCCCGGGATGCTCACGTTCAATCTCGGCGGCGGCCTCATGTGCGTGCGGCAGGTTCAGGTCGGCCAGCACTACTTTGAATCCGTCGGCGACCAGCCGTTGCGCGGCAGCACGGCCGATCCCGCTGCCTGCGCCGGTGATGATCGCTACTTCGTCGGTACTCATCCCCGGCGCACCTATTCCTTCGGCTCACGCAACGTGCGACGCATAATCTTGCCCGTCGCCGTACGCGGCAGATCATCCAGGAAGACGATTTCGCGTGGGACTTCATGCGCAGCGAGCCGGGCACGCACGTAGGCGCGCAATTCCTGGCCGAGTTCATCAGAGGTCTGTACGCCCGGTCGAGGTACGACGAACGCGCGAATGGCCTCCCCGCGACGCTCGTCCGGGACGCCGATGACCGCGGCGAGCGCGACCGAATCATGCGCACAGAGGCAGTCCTCGATCTCCGTCGGACCGATCCGGTACCCCGACGAGTTGATGACATCGTCGTCGCGGGATTCGAACCAGATGTAGCCGTCGTCGTCCATCCGGCCGAGATCACCGGAGATCAGCCAGTCGCCGTGAAACTTCTTCGCGGTGCCTTCGGGGTTGCGCCAATACTCCTTCATCACCAGCGGGTTGTGCCGCCACACGACGATCCGACCCGTCTGATTGCGGACCGGATTGAAGTCTTCATCGACCACCATCACGCGGCTACCTGGTGCCGGGCGACCGGCAGCGCCAGGTTTGGTCTCGAAGACCTGCGAGGAGTGCAGCGCAAATCCGTTCATTTCGGTCTGGCCGTAGGCGTCGTTGATCTGTCCACCGAAAAACTCGGAGGCCCACCCGCGCAGTTCGGCGCCGAGCGCCTCACCGCCGGACATCATGGCACGAATGCTGAACCCGCCGCCGTCAATCCCCGAGGCGCGGAACCCGCGAAGCGCTGTCGCGGGGAGCAGGGTGAGGCTGACCTTGTGCTCGCGCATAATTCTGGCCGCCCGCTGCGGATCGAATCCTTCCTTGCGGTCGACCACCAGCGGCACCTCATACAGCAGCGCCGCCATCATGATGCACATGATCCCGGCGATCCAGGCCCAGTCCGCGACCGACCAGAACACGTCGTCTGACTCGGGATGGAAGTCGTAACACATCTCCATCGGCGGCATCTGCCCGAACAACTGACGATGCGCGTGTAGCGCGCCCTTCGGGTTCCCCGTCGTGCCGGAGGTGTAGACCAACAGCGCCGATTCTTCGGACTCGGTGTTGATTGTCTCTAGCTGCGGTGAAGCTGCTGCCAACGCCGACTCAAAGGACGCTGGATCATCTGCAGGGGCGCCGATGACGAGCAAGGGGAGGTCGCGATCGCCGATGCCTTCGACGACTTTCTCGCGGTGCTCCTGGAACGTAATGACTGCCTTCGCGCCCGAATTGCCGAATCGGTAGTCCAGGGCGCTCGGGCCGAACAACTGCGAGATCGGCAGTACGACGGCGCCGATTCGCCAGATGCCGACGAATGCGGCTGCGGTATCGAAAGCCTGCGGATTGATGATGACCACGACGTCGCCGCGGCCTACCCCGCGATCACGTAGCGCGTTGCCGATGCGGTTGCTGCGCTCCAGCAACTCCGCCCACGTGAAGTCACGTGTGGAGAAGTCCGGGTAGACCTCGGTGATGGCCCGCCGCGTCGGATCTCGATCCTCGATGACGGCTGCGCCCATGTTGAAATGCTGCGGAATCTGAAAGGTCGCATAGTCGATCTGCTTCCAGAGGTCGTCGTAGTTGTCGACCCGCGTGAGCATCTTCTGCCAAGCCATGGAGGTCCCCCATCGTCGCTACGTTTCTGCCGATCCTAGACGCGCGTCGGTTCGGTGTCCGGCACCGCAAAATACGGCGTGCCCGGCGTGCCGGCGTGCCCGGATGCGGTGCGCTCGTTAGCGCTCTGGCGGGGCAGGGTAGGCGAGATACTTTGGGTTCCACACCAACAGGCGGCTCTCCACTCCGGTGCGCACCGCGGTGATCAGTGCATCGGTGAGTTCGGCTCCGTCGCGGATCGCGATAGCAAGTTCGTCTTCGCTGGCGTATCCGGCAGCCGCGAGCGCATCGGCAAGTCGCTGTTGCAGGATTGGACCAGAGTTCAACTCGCGTGCCACGACGCTGACCGCACTGCGGATGAGGCGGTCTGAATAGACCTTGCTCCGGCCAGTGGTAGAGATGATCCGCTGCAAGATCTCGTCGATGGTTGGCCATTCGAACATGCCGCCGTCGCGGGTTTCGGTGGGCAGATCCCGCTCACCGGGCACCGCGAGGCCGAGTCCGACGAGAACATCGAACTCGTTCTCGGCGACGCGGCGTCCGATCAGCGCCAATTCGAGGGAGTCCTCTTCGCCGACGAGCGTGCGCGCGGCCTGCCGGCGGCACATGGTGCCCCATCGGATCGATCCGAACACGGACCACCACTGCACTTCGCGGTCTTCTGGGCGCCATCCGGCGACCGACTCGTAGCCGTCCAGTAGCGAGGAAATCGACCCGAATCCGCCGACGACCTCGGGATAGCCGAACCGCCACGCCTTGGTGCTGACCCAGCCCATGTCCTCCAGTGGATCGCCGATGTGTGGGAGTTCCCAGTCCAGGACGGCCGCCAAGCGGCCATGATTGAACATCAGGTTGCCGTGTCGGAAGTCCCCGTGCACGAACACTCGTTCGCGTCGTGGGGTCGGGTTTTCGCGCAGCCAGCGCCACCCGATTTCCATAGCCGGGAGCAGTCCGCCCGCGCGGTAGTCCTCCTCGAACTGTGCGACATCGTCGTGGTATTTGATGCTGGGTGAGCAGTCAAACGGGATCTTCTGGATCTGGGCAATGGCCCGACCGAGGTCTTCGGCAAGCAGGTCGCGGTTGCGCTGTACCTCAGGATCGCGCAGGTTGCGCGGTGCGAGGGTCTCGCCGTACTCGCGGGACATGATGACGAACGGCGCGCCGAGTCCGGCGTCTCCGTCCCCGCTGTCGATGATCGCCGGAACCGGCACGCCGGCCTCGCCGGCGGCGCGAATAACGGCAGCCTCCTGAGCCATATTTTCCGGACGCTGGTTCTCGATCGGATCACGCCGTAGGACGAGATCCCGGTCCTCGCCGTTGATTGTCGCGACGAAAGTCCAGATCGACTTGCTGGCACCAGCAGTCACCGGCTCAACGTCACGCACGCTCACCTCAGCCTCCAATACGCGAGCCAGCCGCTGCTGGATGGCCTGGGCGAGGTCGTTACTGTCACGCATCCGTGGGATCTCCTATATAGCCGACACAAGATAATGAAAGCTCTTCGTACTTCTGAACCAGCTCGTCGATTCCGATGTCCCCATCGGGTCGATACCAGGTAGCGACAGCGGTGCACGCGGTGACGACATAACGCGATGCCGTCACGGGGTCGCTGGTGGTGAATACGCCCTGTTTCGTGCCGTCGCGCACGACGCGGTCAAACATCCGCTGCTGGGTGTCGCGCTTGGAAATGATGAGCGCGCGGGCATCGCGACTCAAACTGCGTAACTCGGAGTTGCCGATGTAACTCTCTATGCGCGCGACCGCGTGGGTGCGCACATGGGTCCCGACGAGGGCCTTGAGCCGGCTCACCGGATCTGGCGCCGCGGTGTACAGCGCATCTTCGGAGGCAGAAACCAGGTTGTCCAGACCGCGATCGAGGATCACCACGAGCAGGTCATGTTTGGAATCGAAATGGTTGTAAAGCGAACCTGGGCTCACTCCGGCGGCTTCAGCGATGTCTCTGACCGAGGTTCCGTGATAGCCGCGCTTACCGAAGACGCGCACCGCGGCGTCGAGGATGGTCCCAAACGTTGCGTCGTCATCCGGGGACACCAAATCGGTGTGGGCCGATGGCCCGTGCGGTGCGTTTCGGTCGCTGAACATGCGATCAATCATGCCATGACTGGCCCGGAGGAACCGAGTGCAGCCTGGCGTTTTTTGGCGTTCGTTATGGGGTTTCGTCGACGGGTGCAGCGAAGAAAGCGTCGATCGCGGGCTTGTTGATCTGCGCAGGTGGTTGAACGTATGTTCATATCGCGGAGCGCGCTAGCGGTTCTGCCATCGATTCTGTCATGCTCAACGGACATTGGGCGCGGGTCAACGACAGTCCGGACCCGACCTGCGCCACGGAAAGGAAGTCATATGTCGATCGTTATTTTCGTCGAGTACACCCCGAAGGAAGGCAAGAAGGACGAGCTGCTGGAGGCGCTCACCAGCAACGCCCACCTCGCCCACGCCGAGGAAGGTTGCGAGCGGTACGCATTCCACAGCAGCAAGGAAAAGGTGTACCTGATCGAGTCCTGGGCCTCCAAGGAGGCGCTCGGAAAGCACGCCGAGGGCGATGCGATCAAGGCCTCACGCGAGGCGACCAAGGGCCTGCTCGAGGGTGACGCGAAGTTGACGATCATGCGTCCGGCGCCGTCCGGTGACGCCGCTAAGGGGCAGGTCTCGCTGTAGTAATTAGGCATATAAGAAACGTCGGGTCTCATCAGACCCGACGTTCCTTATATGCGCAGTGCTTAGGTGTGGCGAATCGTCATACCGCCGTCGACCGGAATAATCGCACCGGTGACGAAGCTCGATGCCGGCAGACACAGGTTCAGCGTCATCTGCGCGACTTCCTCGGCGCGGCCGTAGCGACGCAGCGGAACGCGAGCCTTCGCGTACTTGGCCTTGAGCTCGTCGTCGTACTTCGCGGTCATCCCGGTCTGAATCGGTCCCGGGCAGATGCAGTTGACATTGACGCCGTGGTAGCCCAACTCGACGGCCAGCGACTTCGTCAGGCCGACCACACCGGACTTCGACGCAGCGTAGGACAGCAATCCGCGCTGCGCGACGATGGCTTCGGTCGAGGCGATGTTGACCACGCGCGGCGCGTCCGACTTCAGTAGATGCGGGAGCGCTTCGCGGACCAGGCGGGCCTGCGCGGTGACGTTCACGGCCATCGTCGCTGCCCAGGCTTCCTCGAATTCGTCGTCCTCCTGGACAGTCGTGTTCGGGCGCGATACGCCAGCGTTGTTAACCACGATGTCGAGGCGATCCGCCCAGCCGATGGTCTGCGACACCAGGTGCTTGATGTCCTCGGGCTTGGACACGTCGGTGACGACGCCAAGAGCGCGGTCGGCGCCGTACGCTTCGGCGATCTGATCGACTACTTCAGACACGCGGTCCTCACCGAGATCAGCGACCACCACCCGCGCGCCCTGCGATGCGAACAGCAGCGCCGTAGCCCGGCCCATACCGCTCGCGGCTCCGGTAACGATTGCCGCGCGGCCCTCGATGGAGCGACTCAGCGTCGGCAACGGCTGCGCTGCGGGATTCTCGGCGTTGGACATAGTGCCTCCTCAGTGTTGGTTTTCCCGAGGGTATTGGGTGGTCGCTACATAGCCAAGGGCGCATGGCGCCTTCACCGACCCTCGCGGTAACTTCAGCACGCTATCCAACGCGTCGTGAGTACCCACTCGGCGCCCAGTTTCGAGGAGTCCGATGAACAACCAGAAGCCCGATCTGACTGGGAAAGTAGCGATCGTGACCGGCGGAAGTCGCGGGCTCGGCCAACAGATGTGCCTGGCATTCGCCGAGGCCGGGGCGGACGTCGTCGTGGCCAGCCGCAAGTTTGAGGCGTGTGAAGCGGTGGCCGCCCAGGTTCGCGAGCGCGGTCGCCGCGCGCTGCCGGTCGCGGCCCACCTTGGCCGGTGGGAAGACGCAAATATGCTCGCCGAGAAGGCTTATGACGAGTTCGGTAAGGTCGACGTGTTGGTGAACAATGCGGGCAAATCGCCGCTGTACCCGAGCCTCGGAGAGATCGATGAGGGGTACATGGACGCCGTACTCGGGCTGAACTTCAAGGTCCCGTTTCGGCTCGCGGTGCTTGTCGGCGAGCGGATGAAGGCCGATCGTGGTGGCAGCATCATCAACATCTCGAGCGTTAACTCGTATAAGCCCGATACCTTCTCCTTGCCCTATTCGGCGGCGAAGGCGGCGCTGAACGTGATGACGCAGGGGTTGGCTGAGGCGTTGGGCCCAAACGTGCGCGTGAACGCGATCGCACCGGGCGGTTTCGAGACCGATATCGCGACGAACTGGCCGGCGGGTGTGCGTGAACGCCTGGAGAGCATCACCAGCCTGAACCGGACGGCGCAACCGAGCGAGATCGTTGGCCCGGCGCTCTTCTTGGCCAGCGACATGTCCAGTTACGTGACCGGCACCTTGTTACGGGCCGACGGCGGCGTCATCGGCTAGATCGCGACTGCGGCGCTATTGCTCTGCGCAGTTCGAAACTGGCGTGAGCAATAGCGCCGCAAGGTCTTGCTAAGTGCGCGGCTTATTCGTACGGCGCCTTGTATTCCTTCGCGTCATCGGAGACGTACAAGTCGCTCACCGCTTGCGTCCCGCCCGGGATGTCTGCGGCCAGTTGCGCGATGTAGACCTCGCGGGTGGTGGGCGCGTTCGGGTTGCTGAAGTCCAGGGTGCCGGACAGGCCGCCGGTATCGAGGTCGTCGACAGTTTTGCGCGCCTCCATCACGCCTTCACGCGTCATATCTCCCGAGTCGCACGCAGCTTCCAAAATTGCGCCCCAGGCCAGCGCGGCGAGGTACCCGACGAAGGCCGTGCTGGATGGCGGGTCCTCGATGTCCATCTCATCCCATGCATCGCGGACCTTCTGCGCCTCGGGCGTATCGGTCATCCACGGCGCCGCCGACGCGGTGAGGTAGTAGTTGTCGGTCAGCGCGTCGACGACTTCCTCGCTGGTAACCAGGGTGGGCGCGTAAGTCGGCCCCCAACCCAGCAGCGGCATATCCATGCCCTGAGCCTTCATCTGTACGCCGATGGAGGAGACCTGCGCAGGCGAGACCATCGCAGCCATGAGCTTGACGCCGTCTGACTTCATCTTCGTCACGGTTGAGGTCATATCGGCGTCGGTGGCCCCGACCTCGGACTCGATGATCGTGATGTCGTGTTGTTCGGCGAAGTACTTGGTGCCCGCGATGCCGTTCTGGCCCGCTTCGTTATTCAGGTAGATGGCACCGATCGTGTCGCCCTCCGACAGCATGCCCTGCTCCATCATCCAGGAGAGGCCGTTGATCATCTCAACGTCGTACGTCGTGGTGGTCGCGAGGATCTGATCGTTGTCCAGGTTGTTCGAGGCCATCGACGGCACGCCGGCCAGCATCTTGTCCTGCGACAACTTTGTCTTGACCGCGGCGAGGGTGGGCGACCCCAGCAGTTGCACCAGGCCGAGGTCATTCGAACGCATCTCTTCGTAAAGCGGTACGGCGTTCTCGGCCTTGTAGCCGTGATCCTTGATGTCGAATTCGATCTGGCGGCCGCAGATGCCACCATTGTCATTGACCTCGTCGGCCCAGATCTGGTGACCGTAGAGCGCGGAGAGGCCACCGGACTTGTATGGACCGCTCGCGTCGTACAGCACACCGAGCGTGATGGTGTCGTCCGTGACGCCGATGTCGGTTTTCAGGCCGCCTTCGCCATCGTCCCCGCTACCGCCCGACTCGGACTTGGTCGAGCAACTCGTGAGCGCGAGGATGACAGCGGCGCCAAGACCAACGAGCGCCGTGGTGGATTTACGCATGTGGCTTCCTTCTGGATGGTCCTACCTGGGATGCCATGCGCTCGTGACTCACGTCATGTGTGAACCAGCGCACATGGATGCCCGATTCTGTATCCACCCAACGTTCGTGTCAATCGGTTAGCGGAGATTCACCGGCGAATCGAGACCTGATCGTTTGACAACGAGCGTTCAGTCGACAAATGTTGAGACCTGACACGTAAGTCAGGTTCGCTTTTCTACGGGAGGGTCGTTGATCGACCGGGAGACCATTCGTCCGCGCCTGCAACGATGGATTACAGAGGTACATGACCCAGCGGCCGAACTAGGGGAGGTCTGGGCACTGCCGGGGCACGCCGGACTGAGCTTCGGGTTCGAAGTACGTCGCGCCGATGATGTCGAGAAGTTGGTGATTCGGCTTGCCCCACCCGGTGTCCGGCGTAAGGGCAACACCGACGTGCTGCGCCAAGTTCCGCTGCTGAAGTCGTTGGACCGTGCTGGCATCCCAGTAGCGGCGGTGCTCTGGAATTCACCGGACGAGTCGTGGTTCGACACGGACGCTTACATCCAGCGGTTCCTCACCGGCGGGCCGTTGGATATGGCAAACGCCCAGGGTGAGAAACTGCCGGAGGCTGACGTTCGCCCCTACCTGGCGAACGCGGCACGCGTGCTCGCCAGCATCCATTCGGTGGATTGGCGTGCGGACCTGGCCGAATGGGAGCCCGTCAAGCTGCCTGAGCAGGACATCGAGTTCTGGCGCACGCTGCAGCCGAAGATGGCCGAGCCGCACATGCCGCCCGCGGCCGATGCGCTGGCCGACGCGTTGCTGGCCAGCAAGCCGAAGGACTACCCGATCGGCGTCTTCCACGGCGATTTCCACACCAATAATGTGCTCTTCGAGGATGATGCCTCGATCAGCGGTGTGGTCGACTGGGAGATCTCCGGTATCGGCTCGCAAACGCTGGATATCGCGTGGTTGTCGATGATGACCGACCTTGCGTGCTGGGCGCCGAACAAGCAGGCGATCATGCGTGTCGTGGTTGATCCGGCGTGGCTGCTGGCTCAATACCAGGAGGCGCTTGGGCGAGAGGTCCGCGATGCAGCCTGGCATAAGGCATACGCGTGCTACCGGTTCGGTGTGATCACCGGGTTCAACCTTTATCTGCATCGCAGTGGCAAGCGCGACGACCCGCACTGGGAGGACGCCGGCGAGTCGACTATTCCGTTGTTCGACCGTGGGCAGCACCTGCTCGCGCACCCCGAGGACTTCTAACCGCCGTACGTCGGCACAAGAAAGGCAACAATATGTGGGATTTCGAAACCGACCCGGAGTATCAGGCGAAGTTGGACTGGGCCGACAACTTTGTCCGCGAAGAGATCGAGCACTTCGATCATGTCTTCCTCACGCCGTACGACAAGTCCGACGAGAAGATGATGGCGGCGATTCGCCCGCTGCAGCAGAAGGTCAAGGAGCAGGGACTGTGGGCCTGCCACCTCGAGCCGGAGTACGGCGGGCAGGGGTACGGGCAGGTGAAGCTCGCCCTGCTGAACGAGATTCTCGGTCGATCGAGCTTCGCGCCCTCGGTGTTCGGCTGCCAGGCTCCCGACTCCGGAAATGCCGAAATCTTGGCGAAGTACGGCAACGAGGCACAGAAGGCGCAGTTCCTGCAGCCGTTGCTGGACGGCGAAATCTCTTCCTGCTACTCGATGACCGAGCCGCTCGCCGGCGCCGATCCGACCCTGTTCACCACCACCGCTGTCCGCGACGGTGATGGCTGGGTGATCAACGGTGAGAAGTGGTTCTCCTCCAGTGCGCGCTATGCCTCGTTCTTCTTGGTGATGGTGAAGACCAACACCGAGATTGAGGCGCACCGCGGTATGTCGATGTTCATCGTGCCCGCCGACGCGCCGGGGATCGAGATCATTCGTAACGTCGCGATGGGTGGCGAACCCGACGAACACGGCGATCACGCCTACATCCGATACAACAACGTCCGGGTGCCGTTCGAGAACCTGCTCGGTGACGAGGGTGCCGGCTTCGAGGTCGCGCAGACTCGGCTCGGTGGCGGTCGTATCCACCACGGCATGCGCACCATCGCCGGGGTTCGAAAGGCGTTCGATCTGATGACCGAGCGTGCTGTGTCGCGCACGATGCGCACCGGACGCTTGGCTGATATGCAGGCAACCCAGGAGAAGATCGCCGACTCCTGGATCCAGATCGAACAGTTCCGCCTGCTGCTGTTGCGTACGGCTTGGCTGATCGACAAGCACCAGGACTACCGCAAGGTGCGCAAGGACATCGCCGCCGTCAAGGTCGTCATGCCGACCGTTTTCCACGATGTCGTGCAGCGAGCGATGCAACTACACGGCGCCCTGGGCATCTCCAACGAAATGCCGTTCAGCAGGATGATGGTCACCGCGCAGGTCATGGCGATCGCCGACGGGCCGACCGAGGTGCACAAGTGGACCGTCGCCAAGCAGTTGCTTCGGGACGTCGAGCCAGGGGAGCCGCGCTTCGGTTCCGGTCACTTGCCGACGCTGCGTGAGGCCGCCCGCAAGAAACTTGGCGTATCGATCGAACTCGAGGCGGGCGCTCTCTAGCGCACGAATCACTCACCGACGCAAGGCCCGCCGCTGATGCGGCGGGCCTTGCGTTCGTCCTAGACTCCACGCATGATCAGCCGCCAACTCTCCGCGTTCAACACGGCAACCGCGTCCGCGAACAAGATCCACGACGACGAGACCGCGCGAAAGTTCGGCTTCACCGGCGGGCTCGTCCCCGGCGTTGAGGTGCATGGTTACCTTTCCTGGGGCCCTGTCAGTGTCTGGGGCGAACGATGGCTTGCCGGTGGCGTGATGTCCTCGCGGTACAACACCCCGACGTACGACGGCGCCCTAGTCACCGTCGGCTTCGATGAGCAGAGCGGACAGGGGAGTGTCGCCACGGGCGACCACATTGATGCGGTCGCGACCTGCACCATGCCGGCGACGCAGCCGGCCGCACCGCCCGGATCGGATTACCAGCACCGGCCGCTACCGGACGAACGCCCGGTAGCAAATGAACATTCGCTGCGCACCGGCGTACACCTCGGCAGCGTGGACGTGGGCTTCCCGGATGAGAAGGCGCGGACGTATTTGGCCGACGTCCGCGAGACGCTGCCGATCTACACCGACCTCGGTGTGGCGCACCCCGGGTGGGTGCTGGGTCTGGCCAACGCATTGCTGACGCAGAACGTCGTGCTGGGTCCCTGGATTCACGTGGGCAGTACCGTGCACAACTTCGCGATGATCCACCAAGGGCAATTCATCAGTACCCGCGGAAAGGTCGCCGCCCAGTACGAGAAGAGCGGTCATCGATTCGTCGAGTTGGACGTCGCTGTGCTCGCTGATGACACTATCGCCGCGCAGATCCACCACGTGGCGATCTATGAACCACGTCAGGTCCGCGAGGCTCACTAGGTGAGGTCGGACCAACTCGGGATCCGTTACCCCACAAGAAATTCGCGCGACACGTAACCAACGTGACCAATGGCCTGGACCACAGCCCATGCGCGCCATAGGGTACTGACATGGCTGGTTCGATTCTTGGTACTGAGGTACGTCGCCTGGAGGATCCTGAAATCCTGCTGGGCAAGGGCATCTACGTCGGAGACATAAAACCCGAAGGCGTCGCGTACGCCGCATTCGCGCGATCGACGCTCGCGCACGGGAACATCCTGTCGATCGACACGAGCGAAGCGGAAGGCATGCCTGGCGTGCTGAAGGTGTACACCGCGGAGAATCTGGGGGTCGAGCCGTTCGAGCCGACCATGCAGGTTGCTCCAGTTGCGGCACGCCCACCGCTGGCGACCGGCAAGGTTCGCTTCGCCGGGGAGGCGGTCGCAGCAGTGATCGCGCAGACCCCGGGGCAAGCGCTTGACGCCGCGGAGACGATTTTCGCGGATATCGATCCGCTGCCGTCGGTGACCGATATGGAGAAGACGACCGCGGCCGACGCCCCGGTGATTCTCGAGGCGCTCGGCAAGAACGTGCTGACCGGCACCCGCGATCCCAGCGAGGTCCTCGACGATGCCGACATCGTCGTGAAAGCTCGACTGTCCAACCAGCGCGTCGCCGCGACCCCGATGGAGGGGCAAGGCATTCTCGTCGTGCCGCCGCGCGACGGTGAGCCGCTGACTATTCACGCGAGCTCGCAGGGTGCGCACTGGGTGAAGGGACAGGTGCAGCGCGCGTTCGGGTTCTCCGATGAGGAGATCCGGGTGCTCACCCCGCAGGTGGGCGGCGCATTCGGCGCGAAGTTCAGCATGCCGCACGAAGGCGCGATCGCCATCAAGGGTGCGATGGACCTCGACCGCCCGGTGCAATGGATCGAGACTCGCTCGGAGAACTTCTCCGGCATGCCGCACGGCCGCGCGCAGGTGCAGTGGGTCGAGATGGGCTTCAAGAAGGACGGCACCGTGACCGGGTTGCGCTGTCACGTCATCGGTGACGGTGGCGCGTACGCTGGCTTCGGTGGCGGCCTGTACGGCTCGACCAAGATGATGGCGCAGGGCGTGTACGAGATTCCGAAGATCGCGTTCTCGTCGGCGTTCGTGCTGACGAACACCACGCAGACCGGCGCCTTCCGTGGCGCGGGACGGCCCGAGGCCACCGCACTGCTCGAGCGGCTGATGGATATGGGTGCGGCCGAGTTGGGTATCGACCCGGTCGAGATCCGCCGTAAGAACCTCATTCCTGCTTTCGATACGCCGATGACGACCATCGTTGGTGCGCCGTACGACAGCGGCGACTACGCCAAGCCGATCGATGCGGCGCTAGAGGCCGGCGGATACCAACAGTTGCGTGCCGAGCAGGCCGCTCGCCGTGAACGCGGCGACCGGGTTCAGCTGGGCATCGGCGTGAGCGCGTACGTCGAGGTCACTGCCGGGCTCGGTCCGTCCGAGTGGAGCAGTGTCGTGATCGAGGATGACGGCAGCGCGACGATGCGGGTGGGAACCGGTGCGAGTGGCCAGGGCCACCGCACGGCGTTCGCGATGCTGCTGTCTGATCACCTGGGCATTCCGATGGAAGACATCCGTCTCGTGCACAACGACACGGCGGAGGTGCCCAGTGGATTCGGCACCGGCGGTTCGCGCTCGCTCCAGGTCGGTGGAAACGCCCTGCGTAACTCTGCCGATCACGTGCTGACCCGTGCGAAGCAGCTGGCTGCCGAGAAGTTCGAGGCCAACGTTGATGACATCGTCGTCGCTGATGCCGGCGGCCTGGGTGTTGCAGGCGTGCCCGGCCAGTCGATCAGTTGGACTGAGTTGGCTGGGTTGGCCAAGGAGAACGGCGGCGAGCCGCTGCAGTACGCCGGAATCTGGGACGGACCGGGCCCGTCCTTCCCGTTCGGGGCGCATCTGTCGGTGGTCGAGGTCGACCTGGACACCGGCTACGTCACTCCGCGTAAGCACATCGCGGTGGACGACTGCGGCCGGATCCTGAACCCGATGCTGGTGCGTGGCCAGCAGCACGGTGGTATCGCCCAGGGCTTGGCTCAATCGCTGTTCGAAGAGGTGCTGTACGACGAGGACGGCAACCTGGTCACTGCGGCCTTGGCTGACTACGGCATGCCATCGGCAGCCGACCTGTGCGACTTCGAGGCGTTGAACACCGAAACGGATGCCCCGGGCAACCCGATCGGGGCCAAGGGCATCGGTGAGTCAGGCACGATTGGTTCGACTCCGGCCGTGCACTCGGCCGTGATCGACGCTGTCTCGCACCTTGGCATCCGGCATATCGACATGCCGTGCACACCGGAGAAGGTGTGGCGCGCCGTACGCGATGCGGAAAACGGCGTGATCCACGATCCGTGGACTGACATCCCGGCGTTCTTCGCGGATCTGCCTGAGCAGGTCGCAACGGCGCCTGGCGGCGACGCCGGAGTCCAGGCCTAATCAGTAACAGCGTGTGCGCCCCGCTTCCGTCACGACGGAAGCGGGGCGCAGCCGTGTGGTGCCCGCCGCTCGCCCGGCCCGCTCTTCACGGGTATTCATGACAGGTGTCATGGGCAATACGTGACGTTCGAGGACGCGACGGAGTATTTGCTCCCGGCACGATCAACGCTATGACCTCAACGCAACAACCGTTAGCGATCGACCTCGTCGACGTGACAAAGTCATTCCAGATCGGCACCCAGCCCGTGCACGCCGTACGCGGTGTCAACCTGCAGATTCGCCCCGGCGAAATCGTGGCATTCCTCGGCCCGAACGGCGCCGGGAAAACCACCACGCTCGATATGGTGCTCGGACTGACTACGCCCACATCGGGGACTGCGCGTGTCCTGGGACTTGCGCCACGCGCCGCGATCGACGCCGGTCGAGTTTCTGCCGTACTGCAAACCGGCGGCCTACTGTCGGACATCACCGTGCGCGAGAGCGTGCAGATGATCGCCTCCACCTACCGCGATCACACGGGCGTCGAACAGGTGATCCAGCGCGCCGGACTGCGCGACATCGCGAGTCGTCGCGTGTCGAAATGCTCCGGAGGCGAGCAGCAGCGACTGCGTTTCGCGTTGGCGCTACTGCCGGACCCGGACTTGTTGATCCTGGACGAACCGACCGCGGGGATGGACGTGAACGCGCGGCACGACTTCTGGGACACGATGCGCCAGGACGCCGATGCGGGTCGAACCGTCGTCTTCGCGACGCACTACCTGGAGGAAGCCGATGACTTCGCTGACCGCATTGTGCTGATCGCCTCCGGGCGCATCGTCGCCGATGGATCGACCGATGAGATCCGCGCTCGCGCCGGCGGACGTACCGTCTCGGCGACATTCAACGAGACAGACATCGCGCTGATCCATCAGCAGTTGACCGCGAGCGCAGACGTATCGGACGTTGCTTGGCGCGGCCCACGGGCGATTATCCAGACCGCTGACAGCGACGAACTAGCGCGCAAAATCCTTGGGCCGATGGGCGGACGAGATCTGGAGATCGTCACCGCCAACCTCGACAACGCCTTCAAGGCACTGACCGCGGACGTCACCAGTGAGCAGGTATCAGCATGAACACGACCTTCGTCGGAATCGAGCTCAAACGCATCCTCCGTAACGGTGCCGGGCTGTTCTTCATCGCTGGGCTCCCGGCGGTGATGTACGTCGTCTTCGGCGCAGCCCAGTCCTACAAGGACGAAACTGTCGGCAGCGGCAACGTCGCCATGTACATCATGATCTCGATGGCGGCGTACGGCGCAGTCACCGCGACCACCAATATCGGCGGGACAGCGGCGGTGGAACGCATGCTCGGCTGGGGCCGGCAACTCGGACTCACGCCGCTACGCGACAGTGGCTACATCGCCATGAAGGCAATCACCGCCATTGCGATCGCGATCATTCCGGTCGCATTGATCTATGTCATTGGTGGGTTAACCGGGGCGAAAGGCGACGCCTCGAGTTGGGTCGTCAGCGCGATTTTGGTGATCGTCGCATCCGCGATATTCGCGCTGTTCGGATTGGCGATCGGCGCCGGATTCCGTTCCGAGACTGCGGTGAGCGCCGCCGGGGGAACTATCGTCGTCCTCGCGTTCCTGGGTAACGTGTTCATTCCGCTCAGCGGAGTCATGCTGGATATCGGCCGGTTCACGCCGCTGTACGGCGTGGTCGCGCTCGCCCGCTACCCGCTGACGGAAGGACGGCTGACCACGGACGAGGCCGACTCGCTGGGGCTCATCTTGGCTAATGTGGGCGTATGGACGGTGATCTTCGCGATCGCAGCGGTGCTGCTGGTGCGCAAGGGCCGCCAACGCCAGTGACAGAGTCCGCGCAGGGGAGTAGGCCGCGGCACGCTGAGGACCGCGAGCACGAACGTAGGCAACTCGGCTGGCTGCTGGGCTCCGTATGGGTGCTGTTCCTCGTCTACCCGCTGTTGTCATCGCTGACGGCCGACGTCAGTTGGGGGTTGCGGATCCTGGCCGCCGTCCTGACCGTGGGCTTTGGTGCGTTCTACGTACGCACGATGTGGTGGATGGAAGGCGACGCACTGCCGCCTACGGGACGTGCAGCGCTTCGCCTGCTCGCACTGGTGCTCGTCGTGCTCGCAACCTCGGCGATCATCGGAATCGAGGCGCTCGGATTCAGCCCGTTCATTGTTTCCTACGCCGTATTCGCGTTCTCTCGCGCGCTGAGCGTCGCCGTATTCGCGCTCGTGCTGGCCGCGACGATCATCATTCCGGTCGCGGCCCGCGAGTTCGATCAATGGTGGTTCATGACGATGATCGTCGTCCTCGTCGGAGTGACCACCGGTGCGGTGCGCATCATTACCGAACGCGCCGCCGTCGGTGAACTAGCCAAAGAACAGCTCGCGGTGGTGGCCGAACGCGAGCGGGTCGCGCGCGACGTACACGATGTACTCGGCCACAGCCTCACCGTGGTGATCGTGAAGGCAGAGCTGGCCGAGCGTCTGGTGCGGATCGATCCCGAGCGGGCCGAGCGGGAACTGAGCGAGATCACCTCACTCAGTCGCGAGGCGCTCGCGGAGGTACGCGCAACAGTCGGAGGTCTGCGCGTCGCGCGATTGGGCGATGAACTCGACACCGCCCGGCACGCGCTGACGACGGCAGGGATCGAGGCGGATATCCCCGATACGCCCGATGCTGTCGACCCGCGATACCGCATCATCTTCGCGTGGGTACTGCGTGAAGCAATCACGAACGTCGTACGGCACTCGCGCGCCAGCAGCTGCACGGTTGAGTTGACCGAACGTCGGATTCGGGTGATCGATGACGGCACCGGCCGCCATACGGCCAACGAAGGTAACGGATTGCGTGGCATCCGAGAACGGGTCGAGGCCGCTGCGGGACGCTTCAGCATCCTGCCGGCGAGCACCGGAGCAGGGATCGAACTCAAGGTGGAGATGTAGCGATGGTGCGAGTTCTATTGGCCGACGACCAAGCGCTGGTCCGTGGCGCGCTCGCGGCGCTGCTATCGATGGAACGCGATATTGAGGTGGTGGCCGAAGTCGGCCGCGGCGATGAGGTCGTCGATGCTGCATTGGCGAAGAGCGTAGAAGTGTGCTTGCTCGACATCGAGATGCCGGGCATGGACGGAATCGCAGTGGCTGAAGCGATGCGCACCCACATGCCGACATGCCGAACGTTGATGGTGACGACATTCGGACGTCCCGGATATGTTCGCCGCGCGCTCGCCGCCGGCGCCGCGGGGTTCATTGTGAAGGACACACCAGCGGCCGAACTGGCCGAAGCGGTGCGGCGGGTGCATGCGGGCCTACGGGTTGTTGACCCAACCCTGGCGACCGATACGTTGCTTGAGGGACATTCGCCGCTGACCGACCGCGAGCGTGAAGTGCTCGCGGTCGCGCTGCACGGGGGGACGGTGGCGCGGATCGCCGCTCAGGTGCATTTATCGGCCGGCACCGTACGCAATCACCTGTCCTCGGCGATCGGCAAGACAAATACGTCGACCCGTGCCGAGGCGGCACGGGTCGCGCAGGAAAACGGTTGGTTGTGAGTTACTTGAGCGCCTGCTCCGCGGCTTCGAGCGAGTTGGCGACCGTCGCGTTGAGCACGGTGTGGTCATAGCCGTCGTCCGCCATCGCGCCGACCTCATAACGATGCCGTACGCCGATCTGGATGCAGGCGCCGCGCCAGCGCTGGAACGCGACGTAGAAGTCGAGGCGAGAGATGTCGTTACCGCTCTTCTCGGCGTAGCGCTGCGCGACCTGATCGCGCGTCATGAACCCCGGAGCCTGGGTCGGCGTGTTCGTGGTCGCGCTGTTAGCGGCCTCACCGGGCTCTGACCATGAAGACAGCAGCCACCCGAGGTCAGCCATGCTGTCACCGACAGTAGCCAACTCCCAGTCGAAAACGGCAACGATCTCACCGGCGGGCGTGATCGACATGTTGCCCAGTCGGAAGTCACCGTGCGCGATCCCAGTGACCTGCGGCGGTACATCGCCGACGAGCTTCTGCGCAATCCGCACGACCTGGTCGGTCTCCGGCGGCATCACGGACTGAACCTGCTTGGTCCACCGATCTACCTGACGCTCGATGTAACCGGTCGTCTTACGTGAACCTGGCACGTCCAGCCCGTTGACGTCAACAGAATGCAGCGCGGCGAGTACGTCGGCGGCCTGCTCGCTGGCGCGATACCGAGCGGACTCATCGATACCGAGCGCGTCCTCGGTCGAAGCGAGCACGATCCCCTCGACGAAATCCATCACGTAGAAGTCTGCGCCGGTGACCGAGTGGTCATCGCAGAACGCACGTGCACGAGCTACCGGGACGCCAGAGTCCTGCAGGGCCGAGACGAACTTCCACTCGCGACCCATATCGTGCGCGGACTCCAGCACGCTGCCGGTCGGCGGACGGCGCAGCGCGAGGCGCTGCCCCGACTGGTCGCTGACGAGGTAGGTCAGATTGGAACGGCCGCCGGCAATGAGTGTGAACTCGGCCGGGCCGGTGAAACCGGAAACATTGTCGGCGAGCCAGGCGGAGACGGCCTCCGGCTCGATTCCGGCAATCGGTGGGGAATCAGAGGTCATTCCTCGACTTTAACGGACCGATCGGTTGTTCATCTCAGCCACCTGCCGCGGACACCGCCGCCACGCGCCGAGCCCAATCTGCATGCGCTGGAAAGCCCCGGCCACGCACGACGCGTGCGGGTTGAGTGTTTGCTCACCATCTGTGAGTGTCATCGGGCCCCAAACTTTTGTTGAATGTGCAAATAGGCGTAGGGTGCGCGGGTGACCTCTCGCTTGCGCATCGCGTGCGTCTCGCTACATACCTCGCCCACGGATATGCCCGGACAGGGCGACGCGGGCGGGATGAACGTCGTGGAGCTGAATCAGGCGCTCGCGCTGGGTAGGAGCGGACACAGCGTCGATTTGATTACCCGGCGGGCCAGCGACGATCAGCCCGCCCTCAGCGAGGTCGCCGGAGGAGTCCGGCTGCGGCTCATCGACGCCGGTCCGCCGCGACCGATGGCCAAAAGCGCTCAAGAAGCCGTCTTGGATGAGTTCCGCGCAGGTCTGGCACGGCTCGAGCCGTACGACGTAGTGGTCTCCCAGCACTGGATGTCCGGTGTCGCAGCGCTGCCGATCGCGCGGGGTTGGTCAGTGCCGCATCTGCAGAGTTACCACTCGATCGCCGCCCCCGTCGGCGCCGATCTATCGGCGGGCGAGCCGCCGGAATCGGCCGGGCGTGAAGCAGGGGAGCGGCTGCTGGCGCGTGAATCAGATGCGATCATCACGATCAGCCGGGCAGAAGCGCGCACGGTCATCGAGCGCCTCGGCGCCGACCCGGCACGGGTACACGTCGTCCCGCCCGGGGTCGACCACGAGGTATTCGTACCGCAACTGCAGCGCGCGCACCCGCCGTACGTGGCATATGCGGCGCGACTGCAACCGCTGAAGGCCCCGGACCTCGCAGTGCGCGCCATCGCGGCCGTCCCGCCCGAGATCCGGCCCGAACTGCATATCGCCGGCGACACGTCGGCGGATTTCGCCGACTACGGCGCGGAACTGCAGGCCCTCGTCGACGAACTGGGTGTGCGCGACAAGGTGCGATTCGTGGGCTCCTTCGACCGGCCCGGGCTCGCTGAATTTCTCGGGCGCGCCGTGCTGACCATCGTGCCGTCGTACTCCGAGACCTTCGGGCTCGTCGCGTTGGAGTCTGCCGCGTGCGGCACCCCGGTGATCGCCTCGGCGGTTGGCGGCCTGGTCGAAGCGGTCGCCGATGACGTGTCAGGAACCTTGATGCATACGCGCGATCCAGCGGCATGGGGGGGCGAGATCGCACGATTGAGCGGTGATCCCGCAGCCTGGCGTGCGCTGGTGAGCGGTGCGCAGCAGCACGCTGCGACGTTCGGCTGGGACGCGTCCGCCGACGGATTACTCGGCGTTCTCGCGCGCGTAGTGGGGCGCGGATGAGCATCTTCGATGGTGTGCGGCGAGTGCTGTTCGTACACGCGCACCCGGACGACGAAACCATCGCGACCGGGGCATTAATCGCCGAGCTTGTCAGCCGGGGAGTTGAGGTCGGTGTGCTGACCGCGACGCGCGGGGAGATGGGCGAGGTCGTCGAGGGTCCGCTGCAACACCTCGCCGGTACGGATGAGTTACGTCAGGTACGCGCCAACGAATTACGTGCGGCACTGCACGCGCTGCGGGTCACCTGGCACGCCTACTTGGGCGAACCACCTGCTCGCGCTCGTGGACTCGCCGCGCGTAACTATCACGATTCGGGTATGCGATGGATCCGGCCTGGCCTAGCGGGTCCCGATGAAAACGTGTCGGCCGAGGCACTGACCAGCGCCGACCTCGATGAGGTAGCCGACGATATCGCGGCTTCGATATCGGCCTATGCACCCGACCTCGTCATCACGTACGACGAAGGGGGCGGGTACGGGCATCCCGATCACATCGCGTGTTACGAAGCTACCCGGCGCGCGATCACCGCGACCGGGACTCGCCTCGCCGTCGTGATTACCGACGAGGACGCAGCCACCGATGGCGAACGGGTGGACGGCGCGCGCCACCTGGAAACCCTCACCGAGGCGCTGCGCGCGCACGCGACTCAGGTGCGGGTAGATGGCGCGGACATCGTGCATAGCGGCGGTCAGCGCGAGCGGATCGTGACGCACGCCCTCCTGCGCCCGGAAATCGGCGACGCGCGCGGTTAACTGCACAACGGTGCGTCGGTCACCGATCGCACATGCTCGAACGTCACTCCCGGAGCCAGATCCAGCACGGTGAACTCGGCGCCGTCGACGCTGAACACGCCGAGTTCGGTATAGACGCGGTCGACTACGTTAGTCGCAGTAAGCGGATAGGAGCAGGTCTCGACCAATTTGCTGACGCCAGTGGGCGAGTTGTGCGTCATCGACACGTACACCGATTTCGCGCCGACGGCGAGATCCATCGCTCCGCCAACACCGGGCAGACGGGACATATTTCCGGTGGACCAGTTCGCCAGGTCCCCGTTCACCGCCACCTCGAACGCGCCGAGCACGGATACATCCAGGTGGCCTCCGCGCATGATCATGAAGGAATCGGTGTGGTGGAAGTACGATCCACCCGTCAGCAGCGTGACCGGCTGCTTACCGGCGTTGATCAGGTCCCAGTCCTCATCACCGGCAGCCGGTGCCGGACCCATGCCGAGAATTCCGTTCTCCGAGTGCAACAGGATCTCACGATCGGCCGGCAACGCGTTGGCGACCTCCGTCGGTCGGCCGATCCCGAGATTGACATAGGACCCGTCCGGGATGTCGGCGGCAATCCGTGCCGCGATCTGCTGCGGCGTCCATCCCGGCCTCGTCGGTGACGTCGTCACGATGCCTGCACCCCAATCTCTACGACCTTGTCCACGAAGATTCCGGGAGTGACGATGTGTTCGGGATCCAACTCACCCAGGCCCACGATTTCGTCGACTTCGACGATCGTCGTGGTGGCTGCAGTCGCCATCGTCGGCCCGAAACTCCGTTGTGCCTTGTTGTACACGAGGTTGCCCCACCGATCGGCGCGCTTTGCTTTGATCAGTGCGTAATCACCAGCAAGTG
The DNA here is from genome assembly GCF_004382795.1 of Cumulibacter soli. Lineage (NCBI taxonomy): Bacteria > Bacillati > Actinomycetota > Actinomycetes > Geodermatophilales > Geodermatophilaceae > Cumulibacter > Cumulibacter soli. The sequence continues at coordinate 120,662 of NZ_SMSG01000008.1, forward strand.
GCTCCTCGAAAACATGCTCCCGGCCGTTGATGACACGCGTCTCCTTGCCTTCTGCCAACTGCGTACCGCCCGCAGTCGGGGTGAAGAATCCGCCGAGTCCGGCACCAGCGGCACGCATCCGCTCGCTCAGCGTGCCCTGTGGCACCAGCTCGAGCTGGAACGATCCGTCCTGCCACCGCTCAAGCACCCAATTCGCGCGGTCCACCGAACGAGGATAGGAACAGACGAGTTTGGCGACCCGCTTCTCCCAGATCAACGTTGCGATCGGCGTCCCATCGCCGCCCGCGTTATTGGTCACCAAGGTCAACTTGCGCGCGCCGCTGTCCAATAACGCTGCGATCAGCTCCCGCGGCATACCCGCACCGCCGAACCCGCCAAGCAGGATGGTGTCGCCGTCCTGCACGGTGCTCAGCGCCTCGGCGCAGGACGAAACTCGTTTGTCAATCACACGCTTCCCCGTCCGTTTGGCAGGAAAGTCTAGCCAGGACGCCAGGAGACGTCGCGGCGGCTCGTCGTCGAATCAGATTCCGTCCTCGCCGACCGTCACCAAGTGCGACTCGTACGCGAACACGACTGCCTGTGCGCGATCGCGTAACGAGAGTTTGGTGAAGATGCGTCCGACATGGGTCTTCACCGTTTGTTCGGCCACGACTAGCGAGGCGGCTATCTCAGCGTTCGAGAACCCGCGAGCGAGTAAACCCAGCACCTCTAGCTCGCGCCCGGTGAGCGCGTTCAGTTCGACCGAACGGGTGGCGCTGGGGCGCGCGCGTGCGAATTGCTCGATCAACCGCCGGGTCACGGTCGGTGCCAATAGCGCATTGCCCTCGGCGGCGATTCGCACGGCGGAAATCAGGTCGGCGGGGGGAGCGTCCTTAAGGAGAAACCCGCTCGCGCCGAGTTGCAGCGCGGTGTACACGTAGTCATCGATGTCGAAGGTGGTCAGCATGACGACCTTCGGTGCATCAGGGCGGGCGAGGATCTGCTCGGCGGCGGCCAGACCGTCCATCACCGGCATCCGCACGTCCATCAGCACCACATCGGGCCGATGTTCTCGGACGGCGCGGACTCCCGCTTCGCCGTCCGCGGCGTCGGCCACCACGCTGATATCGCCTTGAGCGTTCAGCAGCGCACCGAATCCTGCGCGCACCATCTGCTGGTCATCGACGATCACTACCCGGATGGTCACGTGTTGCCCTGCAGATCCAGTTCCCAGGCCTCGGCGTTCTCGGCGGAGGTAGGCAGCCACGCGAGCACCTCGAAGCCGCCATCGGCCGTCTGGCCGGTGGCGAGCGTGCCACCGAGCGCGACGGCACGTTCGCGCATCCCACGCAAGCCGTGGCCACTGCCGGGCATGGGGTTCACCGGGTGTTGCGGCGCCGGGTTGCGGACGGAGATCTCCACGGACCCGATTGAGCGCTCAATGACCACCCTGGCCGGTGAGCCGGCGGCGTGGCGCACGACGTTGCTCAACGATTCCTGAACGATTCGGTACGTCGCGATCGAGACGGAACGTTCCAGATCACTGAGGTCGGCGCTGACGAAATCGACCTTGGTGCCTGCCCGGCCGACGTGTTCGATCACTCGGGGGAGGTCCTCGACGCCGGGTTGAGGGGCTCGCTCGGCTTGAGCCTCGTCCCCGCGCAGTACGCCGAGGATTCGACGCAGCTCTGCCAACGACGACCTGCTCTGTTCGCTGATCTCCTGAAACTCTCGGCGGACCTCATCCGGCAGGTTCGGGATGCGGTACTCGGCGGAGGACGCCTGCACCGTGATCACCGACATGTGGTGCGCGACCACATCGTGCAACTCGCGGGCGACCTGTGCTTTCTCCTGCAGCATCTCGCGCTGTTCGCGCTCCTGCTCACTGATCTGCTTATGTTGCTTCGCGCGGGCCTCCGAGGCGCGCAGTTGTCGAATACCCAGACCGATCGCGCCGAGAACGAGGCTGACCCACGCTGCTACGAAGAACGCGCCAGTGAACCCGCCGGCGAGAACTTCCAGTGCGAGACTGACCAGGATCATCGCGCCGTAGGTGATCGCTGCATCGCGCAGCGGTACCGAGTAGCCCAGCAACAACGTGCAGGCGAACAGTGCGAGCATGGAGCATACGGTCCATGGCACCGGCAGCGCGTAGACCGCGGCGCCGTCGGAGAACAGCCCGTTCGGCAGCAACGCGAACGTGATCAGAACCGTTCCGAGCAGCACCACGCCGACGGCGGCCCGTGGGTTGTAGTGGGCGAGTACGACGCCGACCGATCCCGGCAGGGCCAGCAGCATCCCCCAAGCACCTAGCCCGTACGCGGCGCCGAGCACCGGTGCTTGGACGGCGTACAGCACGATTGCGACGGCGATCAGCGCGCCAAGTCGAATCTGCTGCGCAATCGGCTTGCGGGGTGCCGACGTACTGGTCGCCGCCGGTCGCGTGGCGGCCGCGGCTGAGCTATTTTCGTCTGCCGAGGTCAGTCGTTCGAAGAAACTACGCTGCCTGGACTTCGTGGATGTACTCATGGCCGCCTCCAACGGATCGCCGGATGAGCGTCGGGCCAACAGGTTGGTTTGCACGCCACTAACGCTAGTCGGCCGGCGCGGCCGCGACATCACTCTGAAGTAGTACTTTCCTGTTGCTCGTAGTGCCTCAGGGGGAGGTCCAAGACCCCGCTGCGGCGTGATGTCTGCGGTGCGACCGTGCCGCGAGATTTCAGGGCATGACCACAACGCCCGTCAGTTTTCGCCCACTCGCCGTCCCCGCCGCAGCAACGCCGACAATCAATTCTCGCGGCAGCGTGCTGCCGAGTTCGTTGGCCAGCATCGGTGCGCTGACGGCCATTGCGGCGATGGTCGCGATTCACGTCCTGATGGCGGGCTCGGTCGATCCGGTCTCGCAAACGCTGAGCATGTACGGTGTCGCGACCGCATCCAGCGGGCTGTTCGCAGTTGCCTGTACCGCCTTGGCGCTCGCCGTTGTCAGCCTGGCCAGTCACCTGCCCGTCATGGGTCGCATCAGCGCATACCTCGGCGCGGTGATGCTGGAACTGGTCGTCATCTTCCCCACGGACGCCGGTTCGGGTGCGCTCTCGCTCAGCGCTCAGATCCATCGATACGCCGCCGCGGCTGCGTTCGTACTGTTGGCTGTGGCGATCATGAGCTATCTGCCGCAGTGTTCGGCGCGCCTGCGGCACAGCATGCTGGTGATTCTGGTTGGTGTCGCGCTGGCGTTGCTATTGACTATCGCGGCGGCGTTGTGGCCGACGCTGTGGTCGATGGACGAGTGGCGCGGAATTCCGCAGCGTCTACTGATGTTCCTGGAGGCCTCAGCGATCGCGATGTTCGGCCTGCGGGTGTGGCGGGCGAGCGTTGGACGTGGGGTGCGTAACAGCGCTGAGGTTGTCGCTGGGTAGTTTGTCTCAATGACCGGACGCCCCGATAATCTTGCCGAAATACTCGATCTGGAGACCATCGATCGCGGCCTGTTTCGCACGACGCACCATTTCGAGGAGCAGTTTCCGCTGTACGGCGGGCAGGTAGCCGCGCAAGCGATCCTGGCCGCCGGCCGGACCGCGCCGCCCGAGCGCGTGCCGCACTCGATGCACTGCTATTTCCTGCGTGGCGGAGACCCGGCCAAGCCCGTTGTCTTCCACGTCGCCGCCGACTTCGACGGCGGCAGTTTTTCCTCGCGTCGGGTTATCGCGGTGCAGGACGGCGACGTCATCTTCAACTGCACCGTGAGTTTCCAGCGGCACAACGAGGGCCCGGATAATCAGATGGTGACCGCCGAGCCGATCGGTAATCCGGACGAGCTCGCCGACTGGGATCCGCGCCGGCTGCACTCGGTCGCGATGAAAGAGCCGAACCGCGACAACCCCAACAATTACTGGCCCAAAGACTGGTTGGCGAAGGTCGATATTGACCTGGGCGACGACCCGATGATGCACGCGGCCGGCTTGGTCTACCTCACCGACGCCGGCAGCGGACTAGCAGAAATCCGGTCCAAGGAGGTCGGGTTCCTGTCCACGATCGATCACACCGTGTGGCTGCACCGCATCCCGGACATGAACCAGTGGCACCTGTTCAACTACGGCCCGCGGCGCACCGGCGATGGTCGCGGACTCTATACGGGATCGGTCTTTGACATGGACGGTGCGGTCATCGCGACCGTGGCTCAGGAATCGTTGTTCCGCTACCAAAAGAAGGATCGCTCATGAAGGTAGGACTCGGCGCCGGGTATTGGTCCTCCGGGCCGCCGGCGGGAATCGAGGCAGAACTTCAGCGCGCCGAGGAACTCGGCCTGGACAGTTTTTGGACTGCGGAAGCGTACGGATCCGATGCGCTGACCCCGCTCGCGTGGTGGGGTGCGAGCACCAAAAACATCCGCCTGGGTACCTCGGTATGTCAGATGTCGGCGCGGACCCCGACCGCGTTGGCCATGGCCGCGCTGACCGTCGACCATCTCAGCGGCGGGCGAATGGTGGTGGGTATTGGCGCCTCAGGTCCGCAGGTCGTGGAGGGTTGGTACGGACAGCCGTTCCCGCGGCCGTTGGAGCGCACTCGCGAGTACGTCGACATCATGCGCGCCGTCTGGCGGCGCGAGGAGCCAGTCACGTACGCCGGCAAGCATTACCAACTGCCGTACGACGGTGGTGCCGGTCTCGGAAAGCCGTTGAAGTCGACGGTCCATCCGCTGCGCACCGACATTCCGATCTTCCTTGGCGCGGAGGGTCCGAAGAATGTCGCTTTGGCAGCGGAAATCGCCGACGGGTGGATTCCGCTGTGGTTCTCGCCCAAGTCGGATCAGTTCTACCGGGACGCGCTGGCCGAAGGATTCGCGCGCGAAGGTGCCCGGCACACGGTCGAATCGTTCGAGGTGGCGTCCGTGCTGTCAGTGGTCGAGGACGAGGACGTCGACGCTGCCGCGGCGCGGATCAAACCCGGGTTGGCGCTCTACGCCGGTGGTATGGGAGCGAAGAATGCAAACTTCCACAAGGACGTCTTCGTGCGGATGGGCTGGGGCGAGGTCGTCGCCGAGGTTCAGGACCTGTACCTGGCCGGACGCGCCCAGGACGCGGTGTCGGTCATTCCTACCGAGATGGTCGAGGATGTTGCGTTGATCGGCCCGGCAGAGAAGATTGTGGAGGACTACCAGCGTCGTTGGCGCGATTCGTGCCTGACAACGGTGATCCTGCATGGCGTACCGCAAGGAGAAGGCGGGGATCGCATCCTCGCCGCACTGCGGGATCAGGCATAAGCACCACCATGTGAGCGCGGCGAGAGCCGCTGACAGCTGAGGAGAAGCAGGTATGACAGCGACACCATCGTTCAGGCTGGATGGGAAAGTAGCCCTGATCACCGGCGGCAGTCGGGGACTGGGCCGCGAGATGGCGTTCTCGTTCGCCGAGCAGGGCGCGACCGTCGTGGTCGCGAGCCGCAAAGAAGAATCATGTGTTGCCGTCGCCGAGGAGATCACCAAGCAGACCGGCGCGAAGGCGTTGGGTCTGGGGTGCCACACGGGCGACTGGAACGCCGTTGGCGCAGCATTTGAGCGGGTAACCGCCGAGTTCGGTGGAACCGACATCCTGGTCAACAACGCCGGTATGTCCCCGCTGTACGACAAGCTGACCGACGTTGAGGAAAGCCTGTTCGCGAAGGTGATCGACGTCAATATGAAGGGTGCCTTCCGCCTTGCATCGCTGTGCGGTGAGCAGATGGCGGCCCGCAACGGTGGGAGCATCATCAACGTCTCCAGCACCGGCTCGGTCGCGCCCACACCAGGCATCGTTCCTTACGCCATGGCCAAGGCCGGACTCAACGCGATGACCCTCGGCATGGCTCGCGCGTTCGGCACGACCGTTCGCGTCAACGGCATCATGCCGGGGCCGTTCCTCACTGATATCTCGGATGCTTGGGATATGGCGGAGTTCAACGAACGCGCCGAGCGCACCATCGCGCTCAAGCGCGGCGGCGAGCCCAACGAGATTGTCGGCGCCGCGTTGTACCTGGCCAGCGACGCCTCGTCGTACACCACGGGCACGATCATCAAGGTCGACGGCGGGGCGGCGTACGGCGCCACCTGATCGACCCCTTCACGGCGCACATGGCCCCACCCGGTTGATGACCCGGGTGGGGCAATGTGTTGCTAGCGGGAACAAATCTGGTGCCCTCGAACGTTCATCTAATAAGGCGACGCAGTTTGCTGCGTCGTCATCGCTGTCGGTTTGTATGACAGCCAGTAACACCAGAAAGGAGGGTCACGCCATGAAGCAGAACATCACCATCGCAGAGATGAACCGGATGTGCAACGCGATCATGCAGCTCGGCTACCAGCCACAGCAGGCACGCATTGCGGCGACGACGATGAGTCGGCTGGTCAACCAGCAGGGCTTCATCATCGGCAGCCCAGAGCACTTGGATTGGGCCCGACGCGAGATCGGCAACGACTCGATCGTCACCGCTGCGGTTGACGCACTCGCTGCGTAACGTCCGCAACCGTCCGTAGGGCGACGCCTCCCGCCGGGAGTCGTCGCCTTTGGCATATCTGTCGGCCGATACAGTTCGGATGCGGCGCGGTACGGCTAGGTGAAGGGGACGGTAATGGGCAATTCGTTGGAGCAGTACATCACTGGCTGGAAGCCATCGGCACTCGTCGAGACGGACGTCCTCACCAGCGAGGTCAGCGGATGGTTGGCCGATCTGCTCGCCGCCGACCGGGTGGCGCCACCGGGAGTGCTGCCGCCTAGCTGGCACTGGGTCTACTTCACCGATTGGCCGCATTACGAAGGACTGGCCGCGGACGGTCACCCGCATGCCGGACATTTCCAGCCGCCGATCCCCGAACGCCGACGGATGTGGGCTGGTGGCTCGATCACCTCACATGGCGATCTCATCCTCGATGAGGAGGTAGAACGGACCGGCACCGTCCTGTCGGCCGTGCCCAAGAGTGGGCGCTCGGGCGAGATGGCCCTGATCAGCGTTCAGTACGAGTTCCGCCAGCGCGGCGAGTTGCGACTTACCGAAGTGCAGAATCACGTGTACCGCTCCGGCGCCGACGACGCACCGGCGCGTACCTGGCCGCCGCGACCGCAGACGCCGGTCGAGACGGACGCCGGATGGCGGCACGACATCGCGACCGATGAGATCCGGTTATTCCGAATGAGCGCCATCACCGGAAACTCGCACCGGATCCACTACGACCGCAGGTACGCCACCGAGGTCGAGGGTTATCCGGACCTGGTCGTGCACGGTCCACTGCTGGCGCAGCACCTGGCCACATTGGCGCTGCGGCACGACCCGTCACTGCGACTGGAACAGTTTGACTACCGTGTGCAGGCACCGGTATTCGTCGGGGACGCGGTCAGCGCGATCGGTCGACCGAACGGTGACAGCGCCGAGTTACAGGTAATTTCTGCCCCCGATCGGGTGCATGTGGCCGCTACGGCGACCTATCATCGCTCCTCATGACTGAACCGGTCACCGATCGCGTCTGGACGATCCCGAACATCCTGAGCATGTTGCGTCTGGCCGGGGTGCCACTGTTCCTCTGGTTGTTGTTGGGCCCGGAGGAAGACTTGTGGGCCGCGATCGTGCTGGGCCTGTCTGCGTTGACCGACTGGGCCGACGGCAAGATCGCTCGCAAGTTCGGCCAGACCAGCCACCTCGGGCAACTGTTGGATCCCGCGGCTGACCGCTTGTACATCCTCAGCACGCTGTTGGCGTTCGTGCTGCGCGGTTTCGTGCCGTGGTGGTTCGTCGCCCTGCTGGTAGTGCGCGATGTCAGCGTCGGGATCGCTCTGTTGATCCTGCGCCGACACGGCTACGAGGCGCTGCAGGTCAACTATCTGGGTAAGGCCGCCACGTTCTGTCTGCTATATGGATTCCCGCTGTTGCTGTTGGCCCGCGCGGCGTCCTCACTGGAGACCGTCACATTGCCGCTGGCCTACGCGTTTATCGTCTGGGGCGCGGTGCTCTATCTGGTTGCCGGCGCGCACTACATCAGGCAGATTGCGCAGATCGTGCGCGAGGACACGCCGGCGGTGCGATGACTGAACCGGACGCAGCCGACCGTTGGGGTCTGCGCACGCTGATGACGCGGACGTTGGACCCGGGGTACGCGCTCGCCGCTACCGGTCCACGAAGCTGGCGACGCAGCGGCGGCGTACTCACGCTTGTTGTCGTGCTGATCGCCGGCGTGCTGATGGGGATGACGGTGCGTCAGCACCAACGGCAAGGGACCGATCGGCAGGCGGCGAACGCCGCACTGATCGAACGTATCGAAGCGCGACAAGGCGAGGTCGGTCTGCTCAGCGCTGAGGCGATCGAGTTACGAGCCGAGGTCGCCGAACTACGACAGGCTGCGTTGGGGACGACCGAATCCGGTCAGCAGTTGCTGGACACGCTCACCAAGCATGAGATGGCAGCGGGGCAATTGGCTGTTACCGGGCCCGGGATCGAGATAGTCCTGGACGAACCACAACCTGTGCAGGGTAATGATCCCGTCGGGCACGGGCAGACGGTCGAGCAGGATGGGGTTATCAAGGACACCGATCTGCAGGCTGCGGTGAATGCGCTGTGGGCCTCAGGTGCCGAAGCGATCGCGATCAATGGCTCGCGCATCGGCCCGATCACCGCTATCCGTCAGGCCGGCGGCGCCGTGCTGATCGACTTCCAGCCCACGTCGACGCCGTACGTAATCGAGGTGATCGGTGATCCGGGGACCTTGCCGGGCGCATTCGCGACGACTAGCGCCGCGCGGCGTTTCAGCACCTACCGCACCGCTTTCGGCGCGCAGTATGAGGTGCATACTGCCGACGAGTTGAATCTGCCGGCGGCCGCTGATCCCATCACCGCGGGATCGTCCGGCACGCAGGGAGGAGGGAAATGATCGTCGCACTGGGCGCACTTATCATCGGCGTTGTGTTGGGTCTGTGGGTGGACCCGACGGTGCCGATCTGGATGCAGCCATACCTACCGATCGCCGTCGTCGCCGCGCTGGATGCGCTATTTGGTGGCGTACGTGCTCGCCTCGATGGCATCTTCGATGCAAAAGTCTTCGTGGTCTCGTTTCTGTCGAACGTGCTGATCGCGGCGTTGATCGTGTTCCTCGGGGATAAGTTGGGCGTGGGTGCGCAGTTGTCGACGGCGGTGGTCGTCGTACTCGGCATCCGGATTTTCGGCAATGCGGCCGCTATCCGTAGGCATGTGTTCAAGGCATGAACGAGACCGAGCCGCAGACCCCTGCAGAACCCGAACCGCCCACCCAACCAGAGTCCGCGGCCGACACCGACAACGATGTCGCCGTCGAGAAGTCCGACGAGGCGGATGGCCGTCGTGCGGAAGAATCGGACGTGGCGGACGGCGACGCTGCGGGCCAGCCGGATGAGGATCGTGCGGACGAGGCGGACGGTGACCCAGAGGACGAGCAGGGCGAGGCGCCAGTACGCCGGCGAACGAACTGGACCCGCGGGCGGCTGGCCATCGCCTTCGTCTGTTTGCTGTTGGGCCTCGGAGTGGCGGTGCAAGTTCAACTGACGTCGGACACCGAACGCGATTTGCGAGGCGCTCGACAGGAGGACCTGGTACGTATCCTGGATGACCTCGACAACCAGCACGCGCGCCTGGGAACAGAGGTAAATGATCTTGGCGATGCCGCCGACGATCTGGCCTCCGGAGGCGGCGCGGCGGAGGCCGCACAGCAGGAGGCACAACAGCGCCTCGATCAATTGGCGATTCTTAACGGGACCGTGGCCGCCAGCGGTCCGGGGATCTCGCTGGAGATCAGCGATATGCCCCCGGATCCGCCCGTAGAGATGATGATCACGGTGATCCAGGAACTGCGGGCGGCCGGTGCCGAAGCGATCCAGGTGGGATCGATCCGGGTCGCGATGACCTCAGCGGTGACTACCTCGGACGGCGCGATCCTGATCGACGGGCAACCATTGCAGTTCCCGATGGCGATACTCGCGATCGGCGATCCGGCGACCCTAGCCACCGCGATGGGCATCCCCGGTGGCGCGGTCGCGAGCGTGTCCTACGTCGGTGCGACAGCCACCGTCGAACAACTCGACAACGTGAAAATCACCGCGTTGCGGGACCTCGATGCACCTGACTACGCTGAGCCTGCCAAGCCGTCGAAGTAGTAACGACGACCGAGAAGAATGTGTCCCGAGGAGCTCGCATGATTCCTACCGACCTCAAGTACTCCGCCGAGCACGAATGGGTGCAGGTCGGCGGTGACCTCGAGGAGGGCGTGGTCCGAATCGGTATCACCGATCACGCACAGGACGCGCTCGGCGACATCGTGTTCGTGGAGTTGCCCGAGGTCGGCACCACGGTGAGCGAAGGCGAGGCGTGCGGCGAGGTCGAGTCAACGAAGAGCGTGTCGGAACTGTTTGCTCCGCTCAGCGGTGAAGTTGTCGCACGTAATGAAGAACTGGAATCGGCGCCGGAATCCATCAACAGCGACCCATACGCCGCTGGCTGGATGCTGCAGATTCGGATGTCCGATCCGAGTCAGTTGGACGCGCTGATGGATGCCGCCGCGTACGGCGAACTCATCGGCTCATAACGCTCGTCCGATCGCCTGGCCCACCCGAAGCCTCGGCCTCGCGTTGACCCTTGATTTGAGCGCCGCGTACCCTGGTAATCCAGGTCACGGCGCCTGAGCCGTGGCCATTCCGCTGTCTGAAAGGTGCCTGCATTGAAGTGCAAGAAGTGCAACGCCGAGCTGTCGCCGGGTGCTCGCTTCTGTGCCCAGTGCGGCGCACCCACGGGCGAGCCGGCAGCTGATTTTTCCTCGCTCCCGGCGAGTGAGACCACCCGTCAGTTCAGCCCGGTCGGCGCCGAGGCGCCGGCAGAGTCGATCGACGCGGACGGCGAGATCGGGGAGTCCCTGTCGATCGAGGGACTGCCGCCGGACACCGCGTTGCTCGTGGTGAAGCGTGGCCCGAACGCTGGCAGCCGATTCTTACTCGACCAGCAGGTCACCACCGCCGGTCGCCACCCCGATAGCGACATCTTCTTGGACGACGTCACCGTCTCGCGCCGACACGTGGAGTTCCGTCGTGAGGACACGACGTTCTCGGTACATGACGTGGGCAGCCTGAACGGCACCTATCTCAATCGCGAGCTCGTGGACAATGCCATGCTCGCCAGCGGTGACGAGGTCCAGATCGGTAAGTTCCGACTGGTGTTCCTGCTGGGGCATAGCCCAGCAGGCGAGGCCGCAGATCTCGATGGACACGGCCAGTGACGCAGCAACCTGCCAGGCGGCAGGACCCTGCCACGGGGGAATCGATCACGATCGGCGAGTTGCGGGCCGCGCTGCTGCCGGATTTCCCATCGATCACGATCTCCAAGATTCGTTACCTTGAGGAGATCGGGCTGATTCAGCCCGCGCGCACGAAATCGCAATACCGCAAGTTCTCGCACGCCGACCTTGCGCGCGTGCGGTACGTGCTGACCATGCAGCGCGATAAATATCTGCCGCTGAAGGTCATCAAGGAAAACTTGGACGCGATGGACCGCGGACTGGACGTGACGAGCGATCCGGCGAAGCCACGGGTCCCGTTGCTCGCGATGGCGCGGGACTCCGACGGACTGCCGAGTTCAGAAGAACTCGGCCGCGCGCCGTCGAACGTGCGGATCTCACGCGCCGAACTGTTGGAACAGTCCGGCCTGGACGAGCAGATGCTGGCCAGTCTGGAGCAGTACGGCGTGATCGTTGCCGAGCGCAACGGTCAGTTCGACACCGATGCGTTCGAGATCGCTACGGCTGTTGCTGGTTTGGCCGCATACGGATTCGAGGCGCGTCACTTGCGCTCGTTCCGGACCCAGGCCGATCGCGAGATCGGTCTGATCGCCCAGGTGGTTACACCGCTGATGCGCCAGCGCACTCCTGGATCCCACGGCAAGGCGGAAGAGACGATCCGTGATCTCGCTGCGTTGTCGGTACGCCTACATGCGACGCTGGTCCGTTCGGGCTTGCGGCGTCAGATCAACTCCTAGGAAGGTCGTGAGCAGATGCGCGAAATGAGTGTTGTCGGGGTTCGGGTTGAGTTGCCGGCGAATCAACCGATCGTGCTGCTCACCGAGGTCGAGGGCGAGAAGTTCCTGCCAATCTGGATCGGCAGTGCCGAGGCAAGCGCGATCGCGTACGAGCAGCAGGGCATCAAGCCGCCGCGACCGCTCACCCATGATCTCTTGGTGAATGTGATCGAGGCTTTGGGTTCGAAATTAGAGCGAGTCCGGATCACCGGGATGAAGGACGGCCTGTACTTCGCCGAATTGGATCTGCAGAACGCCGAGCCGGTCACTGTCCGCCCGTCCGATGGAATCGCGTTGGCGCTGCGCACCGGCGCACCGATTTTGGCCGACGACGACCTGGTCAGCGAGGCGGGGATCACGATCGACGAGGCCACTAACAGTGGCGACGGCGAGGGTTCCGAGGACGAGGTCGAGAAGTTCCGCGAGTTTCTGGACAACGTCACCCCGGAAGACTTCGCCGGCGGCTCCTGAACGTTGTGGATCCGCGGATCACGATTGCGTCACGCCTCGCGCGCCGTAACCCTTAAGTCGAGGGTGAGACTTCGATCCACCCGTACGGTGGCATTGACGACCCCGAAGTTAAGTGCGTACCGTGGAATTACCTCGGTGTGCTTTGGTGCCGCGGTGACGAGGTGCCCGTTTGGAGGAACACGTGAGCGATCGCCACATCCAGGAAGGTCTCTTTCCTGATGCGCGTGAGGTTGCAGAACACGAGGCCGACCTGTTCGGCTACCGCGGGCCGGTGGCGTGCAGCGCCGCCGGAATCACCTACCGGCAGCTTGATTACTGGGCGCGCACGAAGTTGGTCAGCCCGTCGATTCGCACCGCGAAGGGTTCCGGATCGCAGCGTCTGTACTCGTTCAAGGACATCCTGGTCCTCAAAGTTGTCAAGCGGCTTCTGGACGCAGGCATCTCACTGCATAACGTCCGCATCGCCGTCGAGCATCTACGCGATCGAGGTGTCGATGACCTCGCGAACATCACGTTGCTCTCGGATGGCACCACAGTCTACGAATGCACCTCGGCAGAGGAAGTCGTCGACCTGCTCGCCGGCGGGCAAGGCGTATTCGGCATCGCAGTATCTGGCGCGTTGAAGGAATTGACCGGGTCGCTGGTGCATCTACCGTCGGTGCGCGCTGATGTCGGCGATACCGCAACCCAAGCCGACGACGAGTTGGCTCGTCGCCGCCAGGCCAAGCGGGCCGCAACCGCGTAAGAGTTGCGTCGGAGTCAACAGCCGCAGGTGCGTCACATCACTTCGAAATCGGAATCCTTGCGGTAACCTTGAGCGCGCTGATCATCCGCGTAGGAGAGTTCGCCGGGCGTCGAGCCCGTGGCGAGCGCCGAAGGGGCAACACTCCCCGTAACCTCTCAGGCACCAGGACTACGACGGCCAGGCATCTCTGAAGAGCGTCCGCTCGACTGAGGGGGAGACGACACCTTTCGTCTGCCCTGGAGTGAACAACCTGTGAGCACCGATTACTTCGCGTTCGAACGCCGCCATATCGGCCCGGACGCCGCCTCTATCTCACGAATGTTGGACGTAATCGGCTCGGCGTCGATCGACGAGTTGGTGCAGGGCGCCGTACCCGCCGGGATCCGCATCGCCGACCGGCTGGATCTGCCCGAGGCAGCCACCGAGGCCGAGGCCATCGCCGAGCTACGCGCGTTGGCGTCCGCGAACTCGCTAAAGCGATCCATGATCGGCCTGGGGTACTACGACGCTCACGTACCGGCCGTGATCAAACGCAATGTGCTTGAATCGCCGGCCTGGTACACCGCGTACACGCCGTACCAGCCGGAGATTTCGCAGGGCCGCTTGGAGGCGTTGCTGAACTTCCAGACGCTCGTCAGCGACCTCACCGGGCTGTCGATCTCGGGCGCGTCATTGCTGGACGAGGCGACCGCCGCGGCCGAGGCGATGACGTTATGCCGCCGCGCGTGGAAGGGGAAGTCGGAGAATCCGACCTTCGTCGTGGACGTCGATACGTTCCCGCAGACTCGCGCCGTGATCCGCACCCGTGCGCAGGCCCTCGGGCTGCGCGTGGTGGAGCAGGACCTCTCCGCCGGGCTCGAACAAGCGCTGTTTCACGCCGGGGTCGACCTTGGAGACGTGTTCGGCGTGCTTGGCCAGTATCCGTCCTCCGGCGGCGAGATTCGTAACTGGCGCGAGGTCATCGACACCGCCCACGGCACTGGGGCGCTGGCCGTGCTGGCGACCGACCTGCTCGCGTTGACTGTGCTCACCTCGCCGGGCGAACTCGGCGCCGATGTCGCCGTCGGGTCCGCTCAGCGGTTTGGAGTCCCCATGGGGTACGGCGGTCCGCACGCCGGATTCATGGCGGTGCGTGACGGCTTGCAGCGCACCATGCCTGGGCGCTTGGTCGGCGTATCGGTCGACGCGGGCGGTGTTCCGGCGTACCGCCTCGCACTGCAAACCCGCGAGCAGCACATCCGCCGGGAGAAGGCCACATCCAACATCTGTACCGCGCAGGTATTGCTGGCGATCATGGCCTCGATGTACGCGGTGTATCACGGCCCGGACGGGCTGCGCACGATCGCGCGCTCGGTGCACGCCAAGGCGACGCGGCTGGCCGCAGCATTGAGCGCCGCCGGCATCGACGTCCGCACCGCCTCGTACTTCGACACCATCACCGTCCGCGTGCCGGGACGCGCGGCGCAGATCCAGGCGGACGCGCTCGATCGCGGTATCAACCTATGGCGAGTCGACGACGACGCTCTGCAACTCTCGTGCGACGAGACCACTACCGACGCAGACCTGGAGGCGGTGCTGGCCGCGTTCGGCACCGGCGAGCTCGTCGCCGAAGCCCCCGAGGCGCTGACGCTGCAGCGCACCAGCGACTTCCTGACGCACCCGGTGTTTTCGGCGTACCACTCGGAGACCGCCATGCTGCGGTACCTGCGCCGACTGTCGGACTCCGATTACGCACTCGACCGGGGCATGATCCCGCTCGGTTCGTGCACGATGAAACTGAACGGAACGACCGAGATGGAGCCAATCACGTGGCCCGAGTTCGGCGGACTACATCCGTTCGCGCCGGTCGATCAGGCCGCCGGCTATGCGCAGGTTTTCGCCGATCTCTCGTCGTGGCTGGCGGAGGTCACCGGGTATCACAGCGTCTCTCTTCAGCCGAACGCCGGATCGCAAGGCGAGTTCGCCGGTCTACTGGCGATCGCGAAGTATCACGAAGCCAACGGTCAATTGCAGCGCACGGTGTGTCTGATTCCCTCGTCCGCGCACGGCACCAACGCGGCGTCCGCGGTCATGGCCGGAATGAAAGTCGTCGTGGTCAAGTGCGATGACGCAGGCAACGTCGATATCGACGATCTGCGCGCGAAAATCACGCAGCACGGTGACCAGTTGGCCGCCATGATGGTCACCTACCCGTCCACGCACGGCGTGTACGAGGAGACCATCAGCGAAGTGTGCGCGATGGTGCACGACGCCGGTGGCCAGGTGTACGTTGACGGGGCGAACCTGAATGCTTTGGTCGGCCTGGCGCAGCCCGGTCGGTTCGGTTCAGACGTGTCGCACCTCAACCTGCACAAGACGTTCTGCATTCCACATGGCGGTGGTGGTCCCGGCGTCGGCCCGATCGGCGTTCGTGAGCATCTCGCGCCGTACTTGCCGAACCATCCGCTGATCGCCGAGGCGGGCCCGCTGACCGGCCCCGGACCGGTCAGCGCCGCGCCCTGGGGCTCAGCGGGCATCCTGCCGATCTCCTGGGCATATATCCGGATGATGGGGGCCGACGGCTTGCGCCGCGCCACGGAGGCGGCCGTCTTGAATGCGAACTACATCGCCGCTCGGCTTCGTGAGCACTACCCGGTGCTGTACACCGGCGCGAACGGGCTGGTCGCACATGAGTGCATCCTGGATCTGCGCCCGCTGACCAAGAGCAGTGGGGTGAGCGTGGACGATGTCGCAAAGCGACTGATTGACTACGGCTTCCACGCGCCGACCATGAGTTTCCCGGTCGCCGGCACGTTAATGGTTGAGCCGACCGAGTCCGAGGACCTCGCCGAGCTGGATCGGTTCTGCGACGCGATGATCGCGATCCGCGCGGAGGCCGCCAAGGTCGAATCGGGGGAATGGGACGCCACGGACAACCCGCTGCGCAACGCTCCGCACACCGCCGCTGAACTTGCCGGCGACTGGACGCACCCCTACAGCCGCGAGGTGGCCGTCTTTCCCAGCGAGCACACGCGCACCGCGAAGTACTGGGCACCCGTGCAGCGCATCGATGGCGCCTACGGCGACCGGAACCTCGTGTGCTCCTGCCCGCCGCCGGAGGCCTTCGAGTCGTAGCCGATCGGGACGCTTCGGCTAGATCGCGATGGGTTTGGCAAGCGCGATCACGTCACGATCGCCGAAGTGCGGCCCGATCAACTGCAGACCAATCGGCAAGCCGTCACTACCCTTGCCCGCGGGGAAGGAGATCGACGGCAGGTTCGGGTAGGTCGCCAGACCGGCCCATGCCAATTGCAGCCCGCACGCGGTCGCGGTTCCGTCGATCGAGATCTTCCGGGTCGACATGTCGATATCGTCGATCTCAAACGCCGTGGTGCCGAATACCGGTGCGAGTACGCCGTCGTACTTCTCGTTCAGCGCGAGGTTCCAGGCGCGGGCGAACAGGGCCTGCTGGTCTTGTAAGTCGAACCAATCGCTCAGCGTGATCGGCGGTACGCCTTCGGGTGCGACTCCGCGGGAGAGCACCGTCAACAGCATCTTGACGTATGCCTGGTGCATCTCGGCGAGGTTTGGCAACTGCGGGTTACGGTCCACCACATAGCCGGCCGCCTCCGCACGAGCGCAGGTCTCGTCGATGACCCGAGCGACGTCCGAGTCGATCGGTCCGACGGGATGAGTGTCAATGACCGCAAGACGCGCGCCCGCCGTGCTCTCGCGCCTGGGTCCCGGCAGCGGATGCTCAGCAATGATCGACAACAACAACTCGACGTCCTCCGCGGTGCGGGCCATGGGCCCCGCGACGCTGAGCGGCCGCGCAGCGCCGTCGGTGCCAGGATGCGAGTGCCCTTCCAAGGACACCAAACTGTAGGTGGTCTTCAAGCCCCAGATACCGCAGAACGCGGCGGGTAGCCGCACCGAGCCGCCGATGTCGGTACCCACCTCGGCCGGTACGTAGCCGGCACCGAGCGCGGCAGCCGAGCCTCCTGAGGATCCGCCGGAGGAGCGGCCGACCATATGCGGATTGTTCGTCGCGCCGTACACCTTGTTGTTGGATTGAAAGTCGGCGAGGTCAATCGCGATATTGGTCTTGCCGAGAATGACCGCGCCGGCTCCCTTGAGCCGGCGTACTACTCGAGAGTCGGCAGCGGCGATGTTGTCGCGCGCCTCAGGCAGCCCCCAGGTCGACGGCAGCCCGGCGATGTTGAAACTTTCCTTGACTGTCATCGGTAGGCCCAACAATGGTGCACGCTCGCCATGCGCTAGGCGCTCGTCGGCAGCCGCCGCAGCACCGCGGGCGCGGTCGAAGTCGCGCACTACGACAGCGTTCAATTCCGCATCACGCGCCTCGATGCGTTCGATCGTCTGCTCCAGCGCGTCGATCGCCGTCAGGTCACCGGCCGCGAGCCGGTCGGTCAGTTCCTTGATCTCGGGCATGTCATCACCTCGACGGTCAGCCTAGACGACCGAACCGACGAGAATGTGACCGGCGCAACTACCGCAGGCGCTTACTCAAATGCGCCGCAACCGGATTCGCTCTACCCGGTGGTTCTCACCCTTGCTGAGAATCAATCGGGCACGTCCGCGGGTCGGCAAAATGTTCTGCACGAGGTTGGGACCGTTGATGGAATCCCAGATGCCCGACGCCGTATCCAGTGCTTCTTGTTCGGTGAGTCGAGCGTAGTGCTTGAAGAAGGAATCCGGGTCGGTGAACGCGGTCTGGCGCAACGCCATGAAGCGCTCGATGTACCACTTCTTGATAATGCGCTCCTGAGCATCGACGTACACCGAGAAGTCGAAGAAATCAGACAGGAAGACCGAAGGCACCCGGCCACCGGTCGCCAATCCGTGCTGCAGCACGTTCAGGCCCTCGAGGATGAGGATGTCCGGGCTCGAAATGACCTGTTTCTTGTCCGGCAGTACGTCGTACACCAGGTGGCTGTACAGCGGCGCCGCGACCTCGCGTCGTCCGGCCTTGACCTCGGCGACGAACTGCAGCAGGGCGCGTCGATCGTAGGACTCAGGGAACCCCTTGCGATCGAGCAGGCCGCGCTCTTCGAGTACGGCGTTGGGATAGAGAAACCCATCGGTGGTGACGAGGTCGACCTTCGGCGTGCCCGGCCAACGCGACAGTAGCGCCTGCAACAGGCGAGCAGTGGTCGATTTACCGACGGCGACCGAACCGGAGACCGCGATGATGAAGGGAACCTTGTGTACGTCCGAGCGCAGGAACTCGCGCTGGGCGTCCCAGACCTGATGCACACCCATGGTGTGCAAGTTCAATAGACGCGATAGCGGAAGATACACACTGACGACCTCATCGAGGTCGATCTGCTCGCCCAGACCGCGGATCTGTTCCAGTTCTTCGGCGGTCAACGGTTGCGGCGTACTCTCAGCGAGTTCCTCCCACTCGGCACGTCCGAATTCGAGGAAGAGATGCGGCGAGTTCCCGTTCTTGCGAGTCCGTACGCTGCTGGACGAAGATCCGGTTGCAGCCTGCGCTTCCATCATCCGTCAATCTTCCGCCCGCGATGGCGCCGGATTCCAGCCGTTGCGCTATTTTTCACAGCTTCGACGCACCGCGTTTCGCTAATTGTTGCGCTAAGTGGCGTACCCGCCGGTGGGTTGTCGCAGGCGCCTAGAATGCCCATGGGCCGCGGGATATCGCACTTTCTTGTACCGGTGCGGCGAGGTGTGGCCCGTCGCTGCCGGAAAGGAAAATAATGCAGTCACGGCACCACGATTTGGTCATCATTGGCACGGGCTCGGGTAATTCCGTCATCGGTCCGGAGCATGACGGCCTCGATATCGCGATCATCGAGAAGGACCTCTTCGGAGGCACTTGTCTGAATGTGGGATGCATTCCGACCAAGATGTTCGTCTACCCGGCCGACGTGATCTCGGCCGCCGAGCACGCGCGAGAGCTCGGCGTGAGCATGGGGGAGCCGTCGGTGGACTGGCCGGCGATCCGAGATCGCGTATTCGGCCGCATTGATCAGATTCCGCCGGCCGGCGAGGCGTATCGCAACAGCCTGGAGCACGTCACCGTCTACAAGGGCACCGCACGTTTCGTCGGTGAACGGACGATCGACACGGGGACCGGCGTGACGATCACCGCCGATCAGATCGTGCTCGCTGCGGGTGGGCGGCCGCGGATGCTGCCGGTGCCCGGGCTGGATGCTGTGGACGTTGAACGCGGCGTGCACACCAGTGACACGGTGATGCGCCTGGACGAACTGCCGCCGCGGATGGTGATCATCGGTGGGGGATTCATCGCCGCGGAGTTCGCGCACGTGTTCTCCGCGTTCGGTGTCGACGTAACGTGGCTGCAGCGCGGTCCGCGCGCGCTGGGGAAGGCAGACGAATCGGTATCCCGAGCATTTACCGATCGATGGGTTGCCAACGGTCAGCTCGTGCTGGACACGCAGGTGAGCGCCGCGTCGTACGACGACGGGGTGTGGACCCTGACTACCAAGGGCCCGGACGGCGAGGGGAGTCTGCAGGCCGAAGCCGTACTGATCGCGATCGGCCGCGTGCCGAACTCGGACCTGCTGGAAGCGCCGGTGGGCGGCATCGCGCTACACGATGACGGCCGGGTCCGCGTTGATGAGTACGGCCGCACCAGTGCACCAGGCGTGTGGGCGCTGGGCGATATCTCCAGTGAAAAGCAGCTCAAGCACGTCGCCAACCACGAGGCGCGCGTGATCGCGCACAACGTGGTCGCGGCCGAAGCCGACCTGCACAAGTACGATCACCGCTTTGTGCCGTACGCCGTGTTCGGCTCGCCGCAAATCGCCTCGTTCGGGCCTACTGAAGCAGAACTACGCGCCGCAGGCGTGGACTATTTGGTCAAGGTGCAGAAGTACGGCGACATCGCCTACGGATGGGCAATGGAGGACGCCACCGGGTTCTGCAAGGTATTGGCGGACGCTGGCACGCAGAAGATCCTCGGTGCGCACGTATATGGATACCAGGCGTCGGTGGTGATCCAACCGTTGATCCAGGCCGCTGCGTTCGGGCAGTCAGCCCTGGACGTTGCGCGAGGTCAGTATTGGATTCATCCCGCGTTACCGGAACTGATCGAGAACGCGCTGTTGGGGCTCGAGCCGCCGCAGTAGGCAGAACAATAGAAACGCACAGGGCGAGGCCGCGACGGCCTCGCCCTGTGCGGTTGTGTTAAGTGGCTAGTTGTGATGTCCAGGCAGGTTGTTGAGTCTGCTCATTGGTGGGGCTCCGATTGCGGTGTGGTGCCTGTGGTGATTGTAG